>CAYSYY010000584.1:0-2508 GCA_964435265.1 uncultured Gemmatimonadota bacterium | reverse complement strand
GCCCTGACCGAGGGGCTCTTCAGCGAACCCGCGGTTGAGCCGGAGCGCCGGGCGACGATCCAGGATCAGCTCAGACGGCGGTGCGAGAGTGAGGGCCCCGAGACCCTGTATGAGGAACTGACCGCGGTGGATCCGGAGTGGGCGGCGGGTATCGAACCGACCGATCGCCAGAGGATCGTCCGGGGGCTCACCGTCTGGCGGCTCTACGGCACACCGCTCTCCCGTCTGCAGGCCGAGGCGGCTCCCGAGCCGCCGCTCGAGGCCGCGTGGTGCCGCCTGCTCCTGGAGCGGGATCGCCGCGATCTGTACGCCCGGATCGATCGGCGGGTGGCGGAGCAGTTCGCGGGCGGCTGGCTGGAGGAAGCGCGGGTTCTTCTCGAGGCGGGTGTCCCCGCCGATGCCCCCGGTCTGAGCGGACTCGGCTACACCATTCTCTTCGCCCACCTGGCCGGGGAGATGACGCGGGACGAGGCGGTGGACGCGATCCGGCGGGAACACCGCAACTACGCCAAGCGGCAGCTCACCTGGTTCCGGCAGTTCGCGGCCGAACCGATCCCGCTGCGGCCGGCGGACGGATCTGAAGAGACCGCCGCGAAGATCCTGGCGGCCTGGTACCGTCCCGGCGCAGCGCGATCCTGACCAGCCCCGGGAACGGGACGGCCGTTATAGCGGCGGCCGATCCGGTTCAGGTGATCCAGTCCTCTGCCGGTTTCGCGAGGAACTCCTCGAGAGGGATACCATCCCCACCGACCAGCAGCGTTCGGGAAGGTCCGAAAGTATCGCTGAAGGCCCTGATACCGGGCAGGTTGTAGGGAGTACGCCCGCTCTTCACCTCGATGGCGGTTACCATCCTGCCCATCCTGGTGACGAAATCGACTTCCCGGTTGCGCTCCCGCCAATAGTAGAGTTCACCGATACCGGTTATGGTGGCCCTGGCCAGGTGAGCACCGACGGCTGATTCGATGAGACGTCCTCTGAACTCAGGGTCACTCATCGCCTCGGGGGGATCGAGCCCCGATTGAGCCGTCATCAGAGCGGTGTTCAGCACCTGCAGCTTCGGACTTGATCCACGGCGGCGGAGGGCGGACCCGGAGTACTTCTGCAGTCCCATGACCATCCCGGCTCCCGCCAGCAGATCGAGGTAGTGCGCCAGGGTGGTGGTGTTGCCGACATCGTGCAGTTGCCCGAGCATCTTGGTGTATGAAACGATCCGCCCCGAGTAGAGACATGCGAATTCGAAGAGACGGCGGAGAAGAGCTGGTTTATCCACCCGGGTGAGCAGGAGGACATCACGGGAGATCGTGGTCTCGATCAGCGAGTCCCGGATATACCGGATCCAGCGCTGCGGCGTGTCGATCAACGGTGCTCCCCCGGGGTATCCCCCGAAGAACAGAAACTGTTCCAGATCGAATCCGAAGGCCGTCTGCATCTCCGTGTATGACCAGTGGGGAAGAGGCAGAACCTCGAAACGACCGGTCAGACTCTCGGTCAGGCCATGACGGACCGGGAGCGGCGCAGATCCGAGCACTACCACCTGCAGGGGAACACCGGCCGCGGTGTCTTCGTCCCAGAGTCGTTTGACGGTCTCCGACCAGCCCGGGATCTTCTGTATCTCGTCCAGAGCCAGGATCGCTCCCCGGGAACAGTCCCCCCGGGAACGGTCCCCCCGGGCCTGGAGCCGTGCCGCCTCCCACTGCTGGACGATCCACTCAGGTCCTTTCAGGGTCGGCTCATCGGCCGAGGCATACACGGTCGGGATGTCCTGGGTGTGAAGGAGCTGGCGGACAAGGGTTGTCTTGCCCGTTTGTCGCGATCCGGCGATGACTTGGATATACCGGCGCGGCTCGCGGAGCCTGCGGTGCAGCTCCTCCGCCTGTGGCCTGCAGTATTCATGCTTCACTATTATGCTCATAACATTGAGTAATATTACTCAATATACAGAGTAAGTCAACGCAGAGAGTACGTGACGACCGGCCCGAAAAGGAACGGTCCGACGATCGGTAAGATGGAAGCAGGCCGGATCAGGTCAGGCCGGATCAGGTCAGGCCGGATAAGGTCAGGCCGGATCAGGTCAGGCCGGATCAGGTCAGGCCGGATCAAGTCAGGCCGGATCAGATCGCCTCCATGGTCGAGGGCGGCTTGGTGGCCAGGTTATAGGTCACGCTCACCACGCCCGGGACCTCCTCGAGGATCCGATCCGAGAGCCGGCGCATCGTCGGCCAGGCGATCTCGGAAGGGGTGCCGATCCGGGCGTCGACCGAATCCCAGCAGCGGATCTCGATCTGCAGGCCGAAATCGCGGGCCCCGTCGCGCATGCCGGTCACCCGGTCCTCATGCAGAATGGCGAGTTTGAGGAAGGCGTCGACTCCGGCCAGCTCTTCCTCCACGATCGCGGTCGCACCCCGGACCAGTTCGATACGCTCGGGGGTCACCTCGCCGATGACCCGGGCCGAGAGGGCGGGGCCGGGGAAGGGCATGCGGTTGAACACCGATTCGGGGAATCCCAGG
>CAYSYY010000583.1:0-2512 GCA_964435265.1 uncultured Gemmatimonadota bacterium | reverse complement strand
GGAGATCGCCTTCTCCCTGGGCCTGCTCTTCTCCGCCGGTCTGCTGGCCCGGAGCCTCATGAAGCTGGGCGCCCAGGATTTCGGGGTCGCGTCGGAGCAGGTGCTCACCTCCCGGGTCGGGCTCTTCGAGAGCGATTACCCGACCGTGGCCGACCGAACCCGCTTCTGGAAAGCCCTGCACGGAAACCTCAACACCCTGCCGGGGGTCAGCAGTGCCGCCCTGACACCGTACCTGCCGGTGCGCGGTTCCGACGGCACCAGCTTCGTCTTTGAAGGCACGGAGTACCCGCCCGAGACCGACCTGCCGTTCACGAGCGTCAAAGCGGTCACGCCGGACTACTTCCGCACCTTCGGCATCGAGCTGCTGCAGGGGCGCGACTTCACCCCCGCGGACGACGCCGACAACAATCTCGTCACGATCGTAAATGAGTCCTTCGTGGAACGGTTCAGTCCCGGACAGAGTCCGCTGGGCCGTCGCGCCGGACCGGCCCAGGAAGGCGCCGAGACCCCCTGGTTCACGATCGTGGGGGTGGTCGGGAATGAATGGACCTCCAGTGATACGCCCGATCCGGCGATCGCGTATACCTGCCTGTTCCAGGAGGACTTCCGCTTCATCAGCCTGGCGCTGCATACCCAGGGACCGCCCGAGGCTTCCATCCCCGCCATGCGGGACGCGGTCACCTCGATCGACCCCAATCTCCCCCTCTACTGGGTCAGGCCGATGGCCGACGCCATCTACGAGGCCGTCTGGCCGTACCACGTCTTCGGCGGCCTGATCATCGCGGCCGGGGTGATCGCCCTGTTCCTGGGCGCGGTCGGACTCTACGGGGTCATGTCGTTCTCGGTGAGCCGGCGCACCCGGGAGATCGGGGTGCGGATGGCCCTGGGAGCCGAACCCCGTACCCTGGTCGGCATGGTCCTGCGGCAGGGAGGACGCCAGCTCCTGATCGGCCTCCTGATCGGTACCGTCCTGGCGCTGGGGCTGGCCCAGGGGATGCGGATGGTCCTGTTCGGCGTATCCCCGACCGATCCCGGCACCTTCGCTGCAATCATCGGTGTGCTGGTGGCGACCGGATTCCTGGCCAGCTTCATCCCGGCCCGGCGGGCAACCCGGATCGATCCGGTCGTGGCCCTGCGTTCGGAGTAGCCGCGTTCTGCACTTCCACGTTACGAACGGCTCCGTCCGGAATGACCGTTGGCTGCCCCGGGAGAGGTGCCGGTGGAACGCGGCGCTCCGATATCCAGAAACACTGTGAAACTTCTTACATATATAATCGTATGTAGACCCATACGGGCCGATCACCCGGCCTGCGGGACGGGTCGCAGCCCACTCACATGCCGGGCCGGGTGGCAGCACACTCCCTCTCCGGGCCGGGTGACGGACCGTATCCTCATTTGCACCCTCCCGACTGGATATTCGCCCCGTACTCTCCCGGGCTTTGACGGCGTTGGATAGACCCTGTGCCCTGAATCACGATTCCGTCACAATTCTCTCTTCTCTGCATGCGCACCGGGCATATGGCGCTGCCCGGTGATCAGAGAGGCTGGAGCTGCTCCCTCAGCGCCGCAGCGGCTGAATCTTCAGATAGGTCAGTGACCGCCAGAGCCACTCGCAGGGTCCGAACCGGAAGCGCGCCAGCCACCACGGACTGAGCACCAGCTGCAGGGCCAGCACGGCGGCGACGATAGCGATCTGAGCCGGCCGCTCCACCCGGCCGAAGAGCCCCAGGCCATGACCGTAGAAGAGGGTCGTGCAGATGATCGTCTGCAGCAGGTAATTGGTCAGGGCCATCTGCCCGGTGGCCGCCAGAGCGCGCTTGAGCCGATCGTTCCCCGGCCGCTGGCAGAACAGCATCACGGCGCCGATCCACCCCAGGGCCACCGCGATGCTCCCCCACCAGTTGTACTGCTTGTTGCCGAAGAACGAGGTCTCGAAGGCCCAGCCGGAAGCCTCGAAGCGCCACACGCCGATCAGGACCAGGGGCAGGCCAATTAACACCGCGACGGCGATCATCCGCCGGTAGATCCGGGCCGGCAGCCAGGAGGAAAGGAGCGCCACCACGGCCAGGACCGCGATCGTGAACACCCCGCGCAGGGGGAGCGTGGCACTCATGGCATCGAGGGATTCCGGTGCCGTGAGGTTCACAGTAGCCGGCCGTAATCCGGATCCGAGCCGGGACGGTCCTGTTGCTTCTCGAATACTGTCCTCCCGATGCGGCGGCTTGTCGTTCTCCTCATGATCGGGTAAGGTGGGCGGGTCCATCCTCCTCACCCGAACAGAAAGGAGCCGTCATGGCCAACCGCACCGCCCGTTTCGAGACCAGCCGGGGGGATTTCGCGATCGAGCTCTTCGAAACCCGGGCTCCCCGTACGACCGGCAACTTCGTCGAACTGGTCGAACAGGATTACTACAACGGAGTCATTTTCCACCGGGTGATCGACGGCTTCATGATCCAGGGCGGCTGCCCCCACGGTACCGGCACGGGCGGCCCCGGCTATTCGATCGAGGATG
>CAYSYY010000582.1:0-2515 GCA_964435265.1 uncultured Gemmatimonadota bacterium | reverse complement strand
AGGGCGTCGGTGGCCGTCACCGCGCCGCGGTACCCGCCGTCGTAGTTCTGCGGGATGTACCCGGCGATGTTGACCGGCACGTCCGGGAGCAGGGTCGAGGGGGAGATCAGCCCGGCCTCGAGTGCCAGACCGTAGGCGAAGGGCTTCAGGGTCGAGCCGGGCGAGCGCGGAGCGACCGCCCCGTTCACCTGGCCGTCGATGCCGCTCCGGTAGTAGCCGGCGCTTCCCACCAGCGCCCGGACCGCGCGGTTGGCGTTGTCGATGACGACCACCGCGCCGTTGGTGATCCCGTGGGGGCGCAGGGTGCGCAGGTGCCGCTCGAGGAGTTCCTCGGCCGTCGTCTGGATGACCGGGTCGATCGTCGTCACCAGATCGCCGGCATCGCCGCCGTATCGCGCCCGCAGCAGGTCGCCTACATGGGAGGCGCGCAGCGGCAGCTCCAGGCGGTCGGTCGGAACCGGAGTGGCGATCGCCAGACGGTACTGCTCGGCATCGATCGCCCCGATGTGCAGCAGGCGCCCGAGCACCTCGTCGCGGCGTCGTCTCGCTCCCTCGGGATTGCGGTCGGGGCGCAGGCTGGTGGGGGAGTTGGGCAGGACCGCCAGCAGCGCGGCCTCGCCGGGACCGAGCTCCGAGGCCGGCTTGCCGAAGTAGAGCAGGGCGGCCGTCTCGGCGCCGCGGATATTCCCGCCGTAGGGAGCGAGGTTGAGGTAGAACTCGAGGATCCGCCGCTTGGAGTAACGCAGCTCGAGTTGCAGCGCCCGGAAGGCTTCGATCGCCTTCGCGCCCACGGTGCGGGGGCGGCCCTCCATGAGCCGGGCGACCTGCTGGGTGATGGTCGATCCGCCGCTCACCACGCGGCCGGCCCGCAGGTTCAGAAGAAGAGCCCGCAGCGTGGCGACTGGATTGATCCCGGGGTGGAGACGGAACCACCGGTCCTCGAAAGCGATGGTGGCGGTGATGAGATGGGGGGAGAAACGCTCGATCGGCACGGGGGTGTGGAGGGCCTCATCACCGGCCACGTAGACGCGCAGGGTGCCGCCGGCGGCATCGAGCACCCGGGTCGAGGCGGGGGGATGCAGGGTGGCCACCGGCAGGGGGAAGAGGAGCGAGAGGCCCAGGAAGAGGATGACGCCTCCCCCCGTCACCAGGGCGGCCGTCCGCAGCGCTCTCTTCCCGGGCAACCGTCTCAAGCTCTCACTCCCGCCGCCTCAGGGCGCCGTTTCGAAAACACGATGGTGTACCGGCGCGCATGCCTGCGTCTGGGCTCAGTGATGGACCTGTCCTCCGATCAGTCCTCAACGGTGCTTCACCATGACCGCGCCACTCCCGGCAACGCTCTTCAGGCTGGTGTCGTACATGCACTCGGCCGACACCGGCGGCAGGGTGAATGAGCCGGCGGTGACCGCCCGGGCGGCGTAGCGGAAGGTCATGGTCCGGCCCCGGGCCAGATCGGCGAAGAGCAGGAGCCGGTCGTCCCGGATGTCCATGTAATCCACGGCCAGCATGGTCGCCTGCCGGGTGATGGGCAGGTCGGCCCGCGATTCCAGGCGGGGATTCTCGATCTCGAGCCCGGCCGGGAGCATGTCGTCGATCACCACGTTCTCCACGTTCTGGGTCGGCGCCGTGATCTTGAGCTCCACGATGATGAGCTCGCCGTGGGCCAGGGAATCCATGCCCGCCTCGGAACCGTCGACCCGGAGGTAGCGCCGGCGGACCTGCAGGCCCGCATCGCGCTCCTCGTAGCGCTGCCCCAGCACGATGCCCCGCACCTCCCAGTAGTAGTAGGCCCGCCCCTGCCCCGAGATGGAGATGGTGATCTGCGCTCCCGGGAGATCCGGGCCGGTGAGGCTAACCGTCTCGGGACCGAGTTCGGCCCGGCGGGTCCCGTTGACCATGATGGCGCCGGTGTAGTCCGCCGTTCTCTCCCGGCGCATCACCTTCCCCAGGGCCAGGAAGGCCCAGGCGTTCTCCTGGGTCGTGCCCCATCGGCCGGTGTGCGCCTGACGGGCGAGCCAGGCGGACAGGACCGGGATGCCGGCGTGGTCAGGGGCGATGTCGGCCAGGATGGTCAGGATGAGGGCGTTCTCGCGCACCGAACTCGAGAAGGTGCCGCCGGTCTCCCGGGCCTCGACGGTCTGCGGATTGACCGAGGCGGGGAGCAGCCGGAAGGCGGTGGTGCGATCGCCGGCCAGGGCGAAGGCTCCGGCCAGCATGATCCGGCTGTCCAGGGCGAGATCCCGCTCGTAGGTCTCGCTCAGCAGCGTCATCGCTCCCAGTTCGGGTTCGTTGAGCAGAGCCAGCACGTAGGCGGCGTAAGCCTTCTCCCGCAGCTCGCGGATCAGCGCCCAGGGCTGGTTCGTGTCCCCGGCCCGGGTCCCTTCGTTGCGGGTGAAGAGGAGCTGCCGCAGGAACCTGGTGCCGCGGGAGAGCATCGCCCGGGGGACGGTGTAGCCGGCCTTGCGGGCTTCGGCCAGGAAATGCAAGGCGTAGATGCTGGTCCACGGAGCGATGA
>CAYSYY010000581.1:0-2526 GCA_964435265.1 uncultured Gemmatimonadota bacterium | reverse complement strand
GGATTGCCGATTCCGGACGGCCACGCGGAGGTCGGCCCTCACGGCTCGTCGTCGGCGTCGAAGTCGAGCGGGAAGCGCGTCCTGCAGGCCGTCGCAGGGCCCGGAAGCGGAGCAGAAGTCATGAAACGCATTCTTCGGCAGACGTGGTGGGCACGGGGCGTGCCCGAGGACCGGAATCCTCACGTCCTCCTCGCGGAGGATGATGCCGACCTCCGGGCACTCCTGGCTCAATCATTCCGACAGAGGGGCTACGAGGTCACGGAGTGCGTCGACGGGCCCGACCTCGCGAGGGTCGGCCCCGAGGACCTCGCCCTGCACGGCGACCGCGCTCCACCGCCCGTCCTCCACCTGCACGATCCCGTCGGAACCGGCTTCGGGCATCCAAGCGGCGCGGAAGGCGGCTGCGACCCGGCTCGCCAGGTCTGTATCGGCGTAGCGGACCAGCAGCAGGAAGGAGTACTCCTCCCCCCGTTCGTAGGCCGCCAGGGCGGCGTCGGTGGTCTCGTCCAGCGCCAGGATGTTGGTGTCGGAAACGAAGTAGTAGCGGTTCAGATCGGTATGCCGGTGGAAGAAGCGGACCGAATCGGGATCGCGGTTCTCGGACGGCAGCCGCTGTACCAGGCCGGGCAGGGGGGCCTCTTCGGCGATGCGATCGGCCACCGTCCGGCCCAGGGCGAAGATCTCGTCGCGTACCCCCGCCTCGTCCGCCAGCGCGAAGATGCTGACGAAGAAGCGGCCTTTCCAGAAGTTCAGATGGTCCCGGACGGAGCAGGCGCCCGAACCGATGTCGAGACTCTCGCCGGAGCGGAAGCGGCTGAAGATCCCGTAGGCATCGGCCGGCACGCCCATGTCGTAGATCTCGGCCGTGAGCTCGTTCCCGTCCCGTTCGAACCGTCGCACCAGCATCCCGCGGTAGGCGTAGGAGAGGAAGAGCTCACCGGCGCCGTCCATATACTCGAAGATGGTCTGCGTGTCATAAGGCGTGACGTCACCGGCGGTCCAGCCGGCCACCCCGGCCGGGATGAGAGCCTCCAGGTCCATGGCGTCCTTCCTTCCCCTGCACCCTGACGTCAGCACCGCGAGGCTCAGCAGGGCGATCATCGGTATCGCGCTGATGACGGCGGGGGATCGTCTCGATCCCGACCGGATGACGGCAGGGGATCGTATCTGCCCCGCCCGGATGTCGGTAAGGGATTGTGTCTGTCCCGCCCGGATGATGGCGAGGGGTCGCATCGGTCCTCCCGGTTCGCTGATCGGCCCCATTGTACCGGCCGGGGGGCGCCGGCGCCAGCGACCTCTCCCGGCCGGAACCGGGCAATACAGATCGCGTGATGGGGACCGGAGGAGATGGTGCGGTCCGGATCGATCCGGTCGCGGTCACATCGCCTTGACCGGACGGGGGGGGCGGCATACTGTACGAGCCATGCGATGCACGGGTACGGCATAACCTGACCCGGGAGCCTCCCGCCCGACGGGCGCGGAGGCTTTTTCACACCTGTAATCGGACGGATGCAATGACTGCAGGACGCTCCCGCGCGAACCCCGGAACGAGCCCGGTCATCATGGACGCCGCCCAGATCCGGCGGGCTCTGCGGCGGATCGCGCACGAGATCATCGAGAAGACCGCGGGCGCCGCGGACCTGGCCCTGGTGGGGATCAAGACCCGGGGTGTACCCCTGGCCCGCCGCCTGGCCGCCATCATCGGCGATGCCGTCGAGGAGGATGTTCCGGTCGGCGTACTCGACATCACCCTGTACCGCGACGACTTCCGCACCCGCGAGGAAGCGCCGATCGTGGGGCCGAGCAGTCTGCCCTTCGACGTCGACGGACGGACGGTGGTGCTGGTGGATGACGTGCTCTACACCGGGCGCACGGTCCGGGCCGCGCTCGACAACCTCATGGACTACGGCCGGCCGAAAGTCATCCGCCTGGCCGTGCTGCTCGACCGGGGACAGCGCGAGCTGCCGATCCGGGCCGATTTCGTGGGGCAGGAGGTCCAGACCGAGCAGGACAAGGAAGTCCGGGTCAGACTGAAAGAGATCGACGGGGAGGACGCCGTCCACCTCGTGAACGTCCCCGCATGAACGGAGAGCGACGCGTGACCAAGAAGACTCTATCGATCAAGCATCTGACGGGGCTGGAAGGCGTTCCCGCGCGGGACATCACGACCCTGCTCGATACCGCCGATACCTTCCGGGAGATCCTGGAGCGGCCGATCAAGAAGGTGCCGACCCTGACCGGCGTCACAGTGGTGAATTTCTTCTACGAGGCCTCGACCCGCACCCGGCTCTCGTTCGAGCTGGCCGAGAAGCGGCTCTCGGCCGACATCGTGAACTTTTCGACCGCCATCTCGAGCGTGAAGAAGGGCGAGACCCTCAAGGATACCATCCGCAATATCGAGGCGATGAAGATCGATATGGTCGTGATCCGGCACAGCCATGCGGGGGCCGCCGATTATCTGGCCCGGGTCACCGACGCCGTGATCCTCAACGCCGGTGACGGCTGCCACGAGCACCCCACCCAGGG
>CAYSYY010000580.1:0-2540 GCA_964435265.1 uncultured Gemmatimonadota bacterium | reverse complement strand
GCGGGATGGGTGCGTACGAGCGTGCTCTTGCCGGTCTGGCGGGCTCCCATGATGACAACCACCGGTGAAACCCGCATTGCACGTTCCACCAGCAGGGCCGCCAGCCGCGGCAGGATCGGCTTCTCGGCAGTTTCCCGTACGATCGGTTCGATCATGACGTTTCCTGTGCGGGTGCGATCCCGGAATCTGATCGATGATTCCACACCAGCGGGAACAAATCTGGAATTTGATCGATGATTTCACATCATGAACGAATATCGTTCACGCCGCAAACATATTCCGCAATAACCCGATACCATTCAGATGGAAGATCCGGTTGGTGAGCTCGACGTGCCCAACGCCCGGGCGACGGCTTCGGCATAGGTGCGCCAGGCGTGGGTTTCGGTGCGGAGCTGCTGCCGGCCGGCGGCGGTGAGTTGATAGAATTTGGCCCTGCGGTTCTTATCCGACAGACCCCACTCGGCCTCCAGGAGCCCCTTCTTCTCGAGCCGGTGCAGGGCCGGATAGAGCGTGCCTTCTTCGATGAGCAGCTCGCCCCCGGTGGCCTGCTCGATCCACTCGGTGATGGTATAGCCGTGGAGCGGTCCCCAGGTCAGCGATCGCAGGATCACCAGCTCCAGGGTCCCGCGCAGGAGGTTCTCCGACGAGGCACTCATGACCGTTCAGCCCTCCCTGTCTGTCCACTCCTGTGCATCCGTGCAGCGGGTTGCCCGCTCCTCACCGTCACCCCCTCCCCGGGGGTACGGGCACAGCATGCCCCATGTTCCCCTTGTGTGACAAGGGGATTCGGCGCACCTGATCCCCCTGCCGGTTCCCCGGCACCGGAAACGGGCGGTGCCGACTGCGTTTCACGCGTGGGATCCGGGCGGCCCGGGTGTCAGAGGAACAGAGAGGGAGAGAATCATCGGATCCGCACGGTGTATCATGCCGTCGGGTTTCGAAACCGACCACGGAAGGATCCCATGGACGACCGCACCATATTGAGTGTCTACCACGAGACCGTCAGACCGCTCTACACCTATGTATCCCGACGCTGCGGCGGCGATCGGTCTCTGGCCGAGGACATCACCCAGGAAACCTGGCTGCGCGCCGTCGCCCACTGGCGCCGGAAAGGTCTGCCCGAGGTGCCGCTGGCCTGGCTCAAGACGGTCGCTAAGAACCTCCTGCTCAACTGCTACCGCCGCCGGCGTCCGGTATCCATCGATTCTCTCCCTCCCGGTCTCGAACCGTCCTTCATCGACAACGGCTTCGAGATCGATTCGCCCGGCACCGCTGCCCTGGTCAACTGGGGGCTCGCCCGGCTCACGCGCGAACAGGCCCGGCTCATCGAGCAGTTCCATCTCGAAGGGAAGAAGACCGACGAGATCGCGGCCGAGACGGGTCTGAGCGAGCGGGCCGTCGAAGGGCGCCTGTACCGCGCCCGCCACAAGCTGCGCCATCACATCGAGTACGCCCTGCGCACCGGAGGTGTGAGATCATGAACGATATCCACGAGCCCGCTCCCGAATTCCTCTCCCATCTCGAATGGCAGGTGCGCTCCGCGCTCTCGCGCCGCGACCGCTGGAGCGCCCCGGCCCCGAGCCGAACCTTCACTCAGGCGGCGAGGATCGCCGCCCTGGTCCTGGTCTCCGTCTTCTGCGGCGCCGCCGGCGTGCGCGTGACCGAGGGGATGCAGGACGCCCGTCAGAAAGAGATGCTCACCCGGCAGGCCGAGATCCGGCTGGAACTGGCCCGGATCCAGTACGACTTCATGCGGACACGGGCCCGCGAAATCGAACGGCTGTACACCGAGGGGCTCATCGAAGCGGGGGAACGCGAATCCGGCCAGATGGGCGTCCAGGATCTCGAAGCCGAAGTCGTGCGGCGTGAACTCGATCTCGCCGAGATCAGGGCAAGCGGATCCGAACCCCGGAACGAGCTGACGGCTCCCCTGGTCGGCGGCCGCGACTTCGTGACCGAGCGTCTGACCCTGCAGATCGAGCGGCTCCGGGCGCACGCGGAGTTCACGACCCGACGCTTCGCCGCCGACCGCGAAAGAGCCGGGATGGAACCTGGCCAGGTCGCGGTGCAGGAACTGCAGGTTTCCCGGCAGAGCCGGGAATTCGAGCTGCAGATCGAGGAACTCGCCCGGCGGCTCGACCTGCGCCGGCGGTTCCTGGCGGGCGAGCTCCCGGCCGAGGAGATCGAGCGGCAGATCCAACGGCAGGAGATCGAGAGCGAGCTCATGATCCAGCAGGGGCGTCTGGAGCACCTGCGCCAGCAGCTGGCCCGGATGAAACGCCTGAACGATGAGGGACTGGTCGGCGACCTGGAGGTCCGGCAGGTCGAGACCCAGCTCCGGATGCAGGAGATGGAGCTGCAGCTCCTTCAACTCAAGCTGGATTACCTGCGGGGCGGGGAGGACAGCTGATCGGGTCTTCGCCCCGGCTCGAGCCGGGGCGGGATCAGCAGACATCCCCCCCATCCACCCTCCCCAGGAAAACGCCCCGGTGCCCGCCCCGGCGTTTTCATGCAAACAAGAAAAAACAGTTAAAGTTTAA
>CAYSYY010000579.1:0-2541 GCA_964435265.1 uncultured Gemmatimonadota bacterium | reverse complement strand
GTCTGGCTATGGTCGTGACGCTGGTCGCGACCCTCGAACTGGCCCGTCTCGGAGAGCTGTCGATCGAACAGTACGATCTATACGGCGAGATCTGGCTGAACCGTCGCCGCTCCAAGGACCTGATTCCCGGAGGTGTCGGTGCATGACCGAAGGTGAGACCAGAGGACTGCAGGATGCACTAGAAGTGATCCTCTTCACGGTCACCGAACCTATCTCTTCCTACCAGATCGCACGCCTGCTGGACGAAGGCGGGTGGGGGAGCGCCGAGAAGGCGATGACACCCGGGCAGGTGGAGAAACTCATCGAACAGCTCGTGCTCGAATGGGAGGCCGCCGGCCGGCCGCTGACCGCTCTGCGGATCGCGGGCGGGTACCAGATGGCCACCCGGCCGGAGTGGTCGGGACTGGTCGCCAAGCTCCAGGAGGACCGGCGCGGCCAGCGCCTCTCGCGGGCCGCGCTGGAAACCCTGGCCATCATCGCCTACCGCCAGCCGGTGATCCGACCCGACATCGATGCGGTCCGCGGGGTGAACTCGGAGAGCTCGATCAAGACCCTCCTGGAACGCGGACTGATCACGATCAGCGGACGCGACGAGGGCCCGGGGCGGCCGCTCCTGTATCGGACGACCTCCCAATTTCTCAAGTACTTCGGTCTCATGGGCCTGGACGATCTCCCCGATCAGGAGGAACTGGCCTCTCTGTTCGGCACCTCGCTCACCGAAGCGATGCGGGCGATGGAGATCGACACCGGTCTCCCCGACGGTGACGACGGCGCAACCGCTGAAACCGCGGTCCGGTCCGTCGAGCCTCCGCGGGAACACGGCGGCTCCAGCCGGGCGGGGCTGGTGGGGGGTGTGATACCGGGAGCCGACGAGCTTGAGGACGTGGGTGGGGTGGTCGGGGGTGGGGAGGCGGAAGATGATGATGATGATGATGATGAGGAGGAGGAGGAGGAGGAGAGTGCGCCTTAACCGGTTCCTGGCCGCTGCCGGGGTGGCGTCGCGGCGCAGGTGCGACGATCTCATCAGAGCCGGGGCGGTGACGGTAGACGGCCGCCGGGTGCTCGAACCGTGGTACGATGTCGCGGTCGATTCCGACCGGGTCGCCGTCGAGGGGAAGCTGGTCGGGCTCCCCCCTGAGCCGACCTATCTTCTGCTCCACAAGCCCGCGGGCTTCATCACCACGCTCCGGGATCCGCAGGGCCGTCCCACCGCCATGTCCCTGTTCGACGGCGAGCACCGGCAGCACCGGCTCTTTCCCGTCGGTCGCCTGGACGCCGAGACCACCGGGGCGCTCCTGATCACAGACGACGGCGAACTGGCCTTCCGCCTGACTCACCCCTCCTTCGAATCCTGGAAGGAGTACATCGTCCGGCTGGCCGGTCCGATCAGCGAGGAGCGGCTTCAGCGGCTGCGGAACGGTCTCGAGCTCGAAGACGGGCCGGTTCACCCCGATGAAGTGAGCCTGGTGGATGAAATGACCGTCGTCGTGGTGCTCCACGAGGGGCGCAAGCGGATCGTACGCCGCATGTTCAGCGCCCTGGGTTGTCGCGTCGTCCACCTGCACCGCCGGCGGTTCGCCGGTCTCAGCGCCGATGATATCCCGGTCGGGGAGTACCGGGCCCTCACACCCGAGGAGGTGCTCCGACTCAGAGCGCGGGTCGGTCTCGGGCCGGCCGCGGAGGGGTGATCCGATGCCCGGCCCCGCGGGTCTGATCATCGCCATCGACGGGCCGGCCGGCTCGGGCAAGAGCACGACCGCCCGCCGGGTGGCTGCCCGCCTCGGCTATCTCTACCTCGACACCGGGGCCATGTACCGGGCCGCGACCCTGCAGGTGCTGCGCCTCGGGATCGACCCGGCCGACGCCGGGGCGGTCGCCGCGGCGGTCGAAGCATGCACCATCGCCCTGGAACCTTCTGCCGACGGCGTGCGTGTGTTTCTTGACGGCGAGGATGTTTCTGACGAGATTCGTACCCCTGAGGTGACCCGCCACGCATCCGCTGTATCCGAAGTTCCGCGTGTCAGGGACGTGCTGGTGGCGGCCCAGCGCCGTATGGGCCGGCAGGGCGGCGTGGTGCTCGAAGGCCGCGATATCGGGACGGTCGTCTTCCCCGAGGCGGACCTGAAGATCTACCTCGACGCCGAGGTGCGGATCCGGGCCGAACGGCGGCAGGCCGAGCTTGCGGCCCGCGGCACACCGGTTGACGTCGCAGCGGTGGAGCGGGACATCGTGCGTCGTGACGCCCATGACGCGGGACGGGAGCATTCCCCCCTGCGTCGGGCCGAGGACGCGATCGTGGTGGATACGACCCGGCTCAGTATCGAGGAGCAGGTCGCGGAAGTCGAACGGCTGGCGCTCGCGCGCCGGTCAACAACCTGAAACCGGCCGCCGAGGCGGCCGACCGAGACGGTGTGACGCCCTGATGCCGATCACCGAAGGTATGAGGAGGCCCCGGAAGTGATGTCGGAAGAGAATACCGAAACCACCAACCCTGTCGAAGAGAGGGCTGCTGGGACAAGCACGCCCGTTCCTTCGGCAGAG
>CAYSYY010000578.1:0-2554 GCA_964435265.1 uncultured Gemmatimonadota bacterium | reverse complement strand
CGGGAAGATCTACATCGCCGTCCTCGGCTACGAGGACGACCTTCGCGAGCTGGTCCGCAACCGCACGGGGCTGGACAGCGAGGTCTTCCGCGACGATTGCGTCGAGTTCATCTTCGACCCCGCCATCACCGGGGACGCCCTGGCATTCTCGGGGATGTTCAACTGGGATACCGACCTCTGGAACGTGCAGCTGCAGCACCGCCGGATCGGGGACGACTTCCAGGCCGACATGGGCTTCGTGCGCCGGACCGGCATCAGGGAGAGCTCGGGGCAGTTCGGCTGGAGCCCGCGTCCC
Source organism: uncultured Gemmatimonadota bacterium (assembly GCA_964435265.1). Taxonomy (GTDB): domain Bacteria; phylum Blakebacterota; class Blakebacteria; order Blakebacterales; family Blakebacteraceae; genus CAYSYY01. The sequence continues at coordinate 2,259 of CAYSYY010000578.1, read as the reverse complement.
GGCGTGCTCGGTATCCGGCAGATCATGCTGACTACCGAAGCCAGCTACCTCACCGACCTGGCCGACCGGCTCATGACCCGCGAACTCCAGCTCCGGGCCTGGACCTTCATGGAGAACACCGCCAATGTCTCGCTCAACCTCTCCCGGGAGTGGGACCTGCTCGATGACGGCTTCACCATCTACACCGATCCCGATACCGACAGCACGGTGACGATCCTGGCGGGACCATACGAGTGGACCGAACTGCGCCTCAACGCGTCCACCGACAGCCGGCGCCCGCTGCGCCTGCGGGGCGGCGGTTCGTGGGGGAGCTACTACGACGGCCGGCGCCTGAGCGGCGACCTCAACGTCACCTGGCAGCCTTCGCCGCATTTCGGAGCCAACCTGGGCCTGAACCGGAACCAACTCACCGGCATGGGGCCCGAAGCCGATGATTTCTCCACCAATGTCGTGAACCTGCGGGCCACCTGGAGCTTCTCCCCGAAACTGCGTTTCAAAGCGTATGTGCAGTACAACGACACCAACCGGGCGATCCTCTCCAACTACCTGCTGCACTGGATCATCCGCGACGGCACCGAGATCTACCTGGTCTACAACGACGTCTTCGACGCCGGACCAGACTTCAATCCCGTCTCCACCGGTCGTACAATCATGCTGAAGGCCACCTATCTGTTCCTCTTCTGAGGAGAATCCAATGGGCTCCGGTGAGGGAACACAGCGCCTCTTCTGGGACGATCCCTTCCTGGCCGTCTTCGAGGCGACGGTACTCGAGGTACGCGAGATCGAGGAGGGGGCGGTGGTCGTACTCGACCGCACCGCTTTCTATCCCGAGGGGGGCGGCCAGCCGGCCGACGAGGGCCGGCTGGGCGAGGCCGAGGTCTTCGACGTGCAGGAAGAAAACGGAATCATCAGGCACATCGCCGATATCCCGCTGGAGGTGGGATCGAGGGTGGAGGGTGCGATCGACTGGGGACGGCGCTGGGACATCATGCAGCAGCACACCGGCCAGCATCTCCTGAGCCGGGTTCTGCAGCAGGAATACGGAGCCGAGACGAAGGGTTTCCACCTGGGTGAGGAAGAGAGCACCATCGATCTCTCCCGCGAGCTCGACCGCCCCCGGCTGCTGCTGGCGATGGCCCGGGCCAACGCCCTCATCGAGGAGGATCTGCCGGTCACGGTGCGCCTGGTGCAGGCCGGGGACGAGGTGGTGAAGAAAGCCCGCCGGTTGCCGCCGGGGGAGGGCGAGGTGCGGCTGATCGAGATCGGCGACCTCGACCTCGTGCCCTGCGGGGGCACCCACCTGTCCTCGACCGGCCGCATCGGCGGCCTCCACATCCTGGCCGGGGGCACGAGCCGGACCCACGGGCTTTTCCGCATCGCCTTCCTGTGCGGCGGCCGGATCCGGCGCCGCCTGCTCGAACTCGACCGCGTCGCCACCGAACTGGGGGAGCTGCTCACCACCGGCGCGGAGTACTTCCCCGAGCGGATAGCCGATCTGCTGGAGCAGAACCGCGACCTGCGCCACGAGATCGCGGCCCTGCAGCGCGCCCTGGTGCCCCTGCGTACCGCCGCCCTGCTCGAAGGCGCCGAGCGGATCGGCCCGGCCCGGGTGGTCCTGGCCCGCCTCGACGATCTTCCCCCCGAGACCCTGCCGGCGGTGGCTTCAGAACTCGCGGCCGGGCCGGACGTGGCGGCCCTGCTCGGAGCCGGGGTGGAGGACACCGCCCGGCTCGTCTTCGCCCGCGGCCAGGCCCTCGATCTGGACATGGGCGCCCTGCTGCGCGAGGCGGCCGCCATCGTGGGCGGGGGGGGCGGCGGCAAGCCCGATTTCGCTTCGGGGGGCGGCCCCCGCGGCGAGGCGCTCGATACCGCCCTGACGAGTGCACTCGAGAGCGTGCGGGCTCAGCTTTTATAAAACCAACAGGATCATCGGGCTCAGGGTGGGGGTTCCCTGACGGCGAGGAAGGCGCGGCTCCCGATGCGCCACTCCTTGTCGATCTCCCACACTCTGCCGTTGTAGACGATCGAGTAGACCGTGTTCTCATCCGGGAGCGGGCCGGCAATACATCCTTGTGTCCCATTTGGTACATTCGTAGCATACTCCCATGCGATCCGGGATCGGAAGGTGGAACCGGCGGCGGGGAGCGGCGCCGCTGCTGTTCGTCGTCAGTGCGCTCGTCGTCATCGCGCTGGCCGACCTGTGGATCTATCGCCGGGTCGAGGAGTCCCTCGACGCCGCCCTGGCCGGCCGGCTCGAGA
>CAYSYY010000577.1:0-2554 GCA_964435265.1 uncultured Gemmatimonadota bacterium | reverse complement strand
GAAACCGAAGCGGAGCCCCCGCTCGTTGAAGAACCACTCCCGGTCCCGCTGGGTCACGGTGAGGTCGGGCGAGGGAGCGAGGATCTCGGTGAGCAGGCGCCCGTCGGCGTCGCGAACTTCGATCCGGTACGCCTCTCCGGTGACCGCGACCAGCCGGCCGGCGGCGCCGGAGAACCACCACTGCAGGCGCGGTGCGAACTGGGGGGGACCGATGAAGGTCATCCCCTGACCGGTCGAGGCGCGGATCTCGATCTGCTGTTCGGGCAGGCCCGGCATGGAGGTGAGGGTGTCGACCTCACCCGACTCGGGATCGAGGATGACGAGGTCGTAGCGGGGTTCGAGCCCGTCATCCAGGTTCTCGAAGTTGAGGCGGGTCCGGATATCCATCAACAGCGTTCCATCCGTGCGGGGGAGGAAGTTCTGCCACGCCAGCGACCCCCAGCGGACATCCGCGACATGCTCGCCGCCGGTGGAGTAGACGGAGAACCGCCGGTTCATGATGTCGGCGATCCATAGCTCCCCCCCGACCGCACCGATGGCGTTGGGGAACCGGAACTCCCCCGGCCCCTCACCGTCCCGACCGAAGGTGGAAACGACCCGGCCGGTGAGATCCACCGCCACGACCTCCCGGTTCCCGCGGTCGCAGATGAAGAAGCCGTTTCCTGAACCGGCGATGCCGGCGATGGCATTGAAGTAGTGGTCGGCGTCCTCCGCCCACAGATCCCAGCTGGCCAGGGTATCGGCGGCGAGGGGGCGGTCGGCCAAGGCGGTATGGGTGACGCGCACCACCCCGTTCACCAGGGTTTCGACCGTCATGTCCGTCGCCGTTCCGCCCCGCCCGCAGCCGCCGGCGGAGAGGACGGTCAGCAGGCTGGCGAGGAAGAGCAGCAGGCCGGTCAGGGGAATCGAAGAGCGCACCCCGGCGCCCGTCGGTCGCAGTTCTCTTTCCGGATACCCGGTCGTGTCCATTGGTGCCCCCGCAGTTGAGTTCTCCATCCGTCCTGTAGAGTCAAACGAATGGGGGGCGGTTCCGGTTGATACGAGGTGACTTGTGCCGGACCGTGAGACCCGGATGGCCGGCCGTAAACAGAGCCCGTCGTACCGCCAGTCTTCCTGGCGGACACCGGCGTTCTCCGGGACAGGAATCTTCCACTCGAAAACAGGAAACGGGTCTCCGGTCCCGATCGGGGCGAGCCGATCGACTCCCGGGTTCAGGCCGGAGCCATCAGCCGCCGGATGTGCGCCTCCACCGCGCGGGCCAGGCCGTCGAGGGAGTAGCCGCCTTCCAGAACCGAGACGATCCGTCCCGAGGCCGATTCCCGGGCGATCGCCTGCACGATCCCGGTAAGTTCCGCGAAGCCGGCATCGCTCACCCGGAATCCCCCGATCAGATCATCGGCCCGGGCGTCGAAACCGGCCGAGATGAGCACCAGGTCGGGAGCGAAATCCGCCGCGGCCGGCACCAGCCGGTCGGTGAAGGCGGCGATGAGCTCCTCGTCGCCGGTCCCGGCCGGCAGGGGAACGTTGAGGGTGGTCCCCCGTCCGGCGCCCTCCCCGATCTCGCGGGCCGCTCCCGTTCCGGGATAGAACGGGTACTGGTGGGTGCTGAAGTAGAAGACGGTCGGATCGGCGTAGAAGGTATCCTGGGTGCCGTTGCCGTGGTGCACATCCCAGTCCACGATCAGGATCCGCTCGAGTCCGTGGGCGGCCTGAGCGTAGCGGGCGGCCACGGCCACGTTGTTGAAGATGCAGAAACCCATGCCGCGCCCCGGACCGGCGTGGTGCCCGGGAGGCCGGACGGCGCAGAAAGCGTTGACGGCTTCCCCCGCGACGACGGCGTCCACCGCCGCCAGCACGCCTCCCGCGGCGAAACGGGCGGCCTCATACGACCGCGGGCAGACGCCGGTGTCGCCGGTCGAGAGTTCCGGCCTCCGCTCCACTTCGATCTCCATGCGCACGAGATCGATATAGCCGGCTTCATGCACCTGCTCGAGCCACGACCGGTCGATCCCGGCCGCCCCGATGAGGCGGAGTTCGGCCAGGATCCCCTCCCCGCGCAGGCGATCGACGATGGCCTGCAGACGCTCCGGGCGTTCGGGGTGTCCCCTTCCGGCCGAATGCTCGAGATAGATGTCGTCGTAGACGAAGCCGGTCCGCCCGGGTGCGGCCGGCGGTCTCCCCGGTACGAGCGGGGCCGGCAGCAGGCCGGTCGAGCCGGCGAGCATACCTGCGGTCAGATCCACGAGAAAATCCCTCCTGGTCAGACGGGACCCGATCCCCCCGACGGTGGACGATACCTCCGCCGTTGAGGGTGAGTCCCGCTCATCGCCGGTCTTCCCCGCCGCGGAGGATCTCCGTGATGGTTTCGGCAAGCCGGGCATACCCCTCTCCGGTCGGATGGCTGAGATCGGCGTAGAGCTCGGCATCGAGCAGCGGTAACAGAGCATAGCGCAGGTTCATCTCCTGCAGCGAGGTCTCGATTCTCCCGAGCAGTCGGGTGTAGATCGCGACATCCCCCGGACTGAGCCGGTGTTCATCGAGCGGCCCCACGATG
>CAYSYY010000576.1:0-2582 GCA_964435265.1 uncultured Gemmatimonadota bacterium | reverse complement strand
AAACACGCTCAACACCCCCGTCGAGGCGCTCGAACACGCCTACCCCTTCCGGGTGCGGCGTTACGGCATCCGCGCCGGTTCGGGGGGCGCCGGCCGTAACCCCGGCGGCGAGGGGATCGTGCGCGAACTCGAGATGCTCGCCCCGGTGACCGTGAGCCTGCTGAGCGAGCGGCGCGTCACCGCCCCCTACGGACTGCAGGGAGGCGATCCCGGCCGCCCCGGCCGCAACAGCCGGCAGCGGCCCGGGGCCGGGACCGAGACCCTGCCGGGTAAGGGGACCTGGCGGCTGGAAGCCGGAGAGGTCATCCGCCTCGAAACCCCCGGCGGGGGCGGGTGGGGGAGCGCCGACTGAATCGCGACCGGTTCCCCTCCCCTTTTGTCGGGGGTCGGAGTAGGATGGTATCTCGATGAGCCTCGTCCCCCCCGCGACCGGAGAACCCTGATTGGACGCATACCTGGTCCTCGAAGACGGGCGTGTCTTTCCGGGCAAGGCGTTCGGTGCCGTACGGGACGCCGCCGGGGAGGTGGTTTTCAACACCGCCATGACGGGGTACCAGGAGATCCTCACCGATCCTTCCTACGCCGGTCAGATAGTCGTCATGACCTACCCCCTGATCGGGAACTACGGCGTGACCCCCGAGGACGCCGAATCGCGGGGGGTCTGGCCGCAGGGGTTCGTGGTGCGCGAGTACTCCGACCTGTTCTCGAACTGGCGGGGGCGCCAGGATCTGGTGCTCTACCTGCGCGAGCACCGGGTGGCGGGCATCACCGGCGTGGATACCCGGGCGCTCACCCGCCACATCCGCTCGGCCGGGGCCATGCGCGGCCTCATCTCCACTGCGACCGATACCGACCGGCTGCTCGCCGCGGTGCGGACCAGCCCCGAGATGAAGGGGCGCGACCTGGTGCACGAGGTCACCATCGCCGAGCCCTATCCCTGGCGGACGGCGTCCCAGCCCCCGTTCGGCATCCAGGATGAAGCACCGCCCCTCGAGGAGGTGCCGGACGGCGAGCCGCCCCTGCCGGAGGGAAAGCTGCGGGTCGTGGTCATGGACTACGGGGTCAAGTACAACATCCTGCGCCGGCTCGTCGATGTGGGGGGCCGGGTGACGGTGGTGCCGGCCGACACCCCGGCCGACGAGGTGCTCACACTCCGGCCCAACGGGGTGGTCTTCTCCAACGGACCCGGCGACCCGGCCGCCCTGCCCGGCATCGTCGACGAGGCCGGCCGGCTGGCCCGTACGGTACCGGCCTTCGGCATCTGCCTGGGACATCAGATTCTGGGCCAGGCCTTCGGGTACCGCACCTTCAAGCTGACCTTCGGGCACCACGGCGCCAACCATCCGGTCCGGCGGCTGGATACCGGCCGGGTCGAGATCACCAGCCAGAACCACGGCTTCGCGGTCGATCTCGGCTCGGGCGGCAGCGGGCTCGTGGAGACCCACGTGAACCTGAACGACGGCACCAACGAGGGTTTCCGGCATGCCGAACTGCCCGTCTTCGCCGTGCAGTACCACCCCGAAGCTTCACCGGGACCGCGCGACGCGGCCTATCTCTTCCGGGAGTTCATCCGGGCGATGGGTGAGCACCGCGACGCCGGAACCGGGTAGGATGGGGGAGTAGGGATGCCCCGCCGCGACGACATCAGCCGGATCCTGATCATCGGTTCGGGTCCGATCGTCATCGGGCAGGCCTGCGAGTTCGATTACTCCGGCACCCAGGCCTGCAAGGCCCTGGCCGAAGAGGGTTTCGAGACGGTCCTGGTGAACTCCAATCCCGCCACCATCATGACCGACCCCGAGTTCGCCACCCGCACTTACGTGGAGCCGCTGACCGTCGAGGTGCTCGAGCTGATCATCGAACGCGAACGCCCCGATGCCCTGCTCCCCACGGTGGGGGGGCAGACCGGGCTCAACCTGGCGGTGGAGCTGGCCGATGCGGGGATCCTGGAGCGTTTCGGGGTCGAGCTGATCGGGGCGCGCCTCGAGGCCATCCGCCTGGCCGAGGACCGCGAGCTGTTCAAGGAAGCGATGGAGCGGGCCGGGCTCGAATGCCCGCGTTCGGGGTACGCCGGATCGATCGACGAGGCCGTCGGGCTGGCCGCCGGGACCGGCTACCCGGTCATCATCCGCCCCTCCTTCACCCTGGGCGGCTCCGGCGCCGGGATCGCCTGGAACGTGGAGGAACTGCGGCGGCTCACCGAAAAGGGGCTCGACGCCAGTCCGGTGCACCGGGTGCTGATCGAGGAATCGGTGATCGGCTGGAAGGAATTCGAGCTGGAGGTGATGCGCGACCTGGCCGACAACGTGGTCGTCATCTGCTCAATAGAGAACTTCGACGCCATGGGGATCCACACCGGCGAGTCGATCACGGTGGCTCCCGCCCAGACACTGACCGATCGCGAGTACCAGCGCATGCGCGACATGGCCCTGCGCACCATCCGCACGGTCGGGGTCGAGACGGGGGGGAGCAACATCCAGTTCGCCCTGAATCCCGTCGACGGCCGCATCCTGGTGATCGAGATGAATCCCCGGGTGAGCCGCTCCAGCGCCCTGGCCTCGAAGGCCACCGGCTTCCCCATC
>CAYSYY010000575.1:0-2586 GCA_964435265.1 uncultured Gemmatimonadota bacterium | reverse complement strand
ATTGTCCGGAAATAATCGGGGCTCACCGCACTGATCTCGGCGAAGATGGCTCCCTCGTTCTCGGGCGGCGGGAAGCCCTCCACGTGGAAGGAATTCTGCCAGTTGTCGCGCCCGAGGGGGAGGATGTAGGTGGTGGCGGCCGACACCACCCCGGGCAGGTTCCGCACCTGATCGAGCAACTCGTAGAAGAAAGCCGTGCACTGGTCCGGCTGCGGGTACTTCGCCTGGGGCAGGTTGATATTCATGCTCAGGACATTCTCGGGCTCGACCCCGCTGCTGGTCACGGTCATGTTCGCGAAGCTCCGGATCATGAGCCCGGCACCGGTCAGCAGGATCAGGGCCAGCGTCATCTCGGCCACGACGAGCCCGCCCTGCAGGCGGTGCCTGCCCCGGCCGGCCGAGGTGCGGGAACCCTCTTTCAGTAACTCCTGCAGGGCGGGCCGCCGGGCCCGCAGGGCCGGCGCCAGGCCGAAGACGAGTCCGGTGGCCAGGGCGAGCAGGAGCGTGACGGCGACGACGGTAGCATCCACCTCTATGGAGAACACCCGGGGGATCTCATAGGCCAGAACGGACGCCAGGATGCGGGTGGCGCCGATCGCCACTGCGATCCCCACCACTCCCCCCGCCAGCCAGAGCACGATGCTCTCGGCCAGCAGCAGTCTCATCAGCTGGCCACCGCCCGCCCCGAGCGTGGAACGCACCGCCAGCTCGTGCTGGCGGGTCGTCGCCCGTACCAGCAGGATATTGGCCACGTTGGCGCAGGCGATCAGCAGGAGCAGTCCCACCGCCAGGAGGAGGATCAGCAGGGGCTGGGTGGAATCTTCCGTCATGCTGGCGTGGAGCATCTGGCTGTTGATCCGCGTCCCCGTATTGGTGTCGGGATATTCCTGTTCGAGTTCGAGCGCGATGCGTTCCAGGTCGGTGCGGGCCTCGTCCAGATCCGCCCCCGGCCGCAGCCGGCCGATGGCCGCGATCCCAGGATGGTTACCCCGGTTGTCGATCCAGTTCTCCGCGAACAGGGCGATCGGGACATACAGATCCACGTTGCTCATCTGCGGGGGGAAGATGAAGTCGCGCCCCGTCACCCCCACCACCGTGTACGGCTCGTCATCGAGAGTGAGCACCCGCCCCAGCACCCCCGGATCGCCGCCGAAGCGGTCGTGCCAGAAACCCCAGGTGAGGATCGCGACCCGCTCGGCGCCGATGGTGTCGTCTTCCGGCGTGAAGGCCCGGCCCATGACCGGCTGGATCCCGATCAGGTCGAAGGACGAGGCCGTGAGGCGGGCCGCCCGCAGCTCGACCGGGTGCCCCGCGCCGGTCAGGTTCAGACCGCCGTAGTTGAAGGCCGCCATCTCGCTGAAGACGGTGTTGCGCTCCCGCCAGTCCAGATAGTTCGGGTACGACACCGAAGCATCGGGGTAATTGCGCAGCCGCTCCCAGAGGTAGACCATGCGTTCGGAATCGGCATACGGGAGCGGTTCGAGGAGCACGCCGTTCACCAGGCTCAGGATGGTCGAGGTGGCGCCGATGCCCAGGGCCAGGGTCAGCACCGCGATCAGACTGATGAGGGGATTGCGGCCGAACATGCGCAGACCGAATCTCAGGTCGCCGATCAACCCTTCCATGGTGAACCTCCTCTGCTTCCGGCGCACCGCCGGCTCGGTGATGGTGCGGCAGGCCGCTTCGATATCCGTCAGGTTCCCGAAAACGTCGCGGGCCTTCTGCCGCGCTTCGTCCGGCTCCATCCCCTCGTTCATGAACTCCCGGGCCCGCATCTCCAGGTAGAATTCGATCTCATCCCGGATATCGCGCTCCGGATCGACCCGGAACCGGGTGATCCTGAAGAGGCGTCGGAAGGCGTGGCGTGACGGCATCGTGACCTTTCCCGGCGAGTGGACCGGCTGATACCTCAATGGTTTAGGTATCAAGCAATACGTGGTTCCCGCAGCGAAGGTTTCACCACCATGATGACGACTGTACCGACGCACACACAACCATCATGGACCGGATGTCACTCCGGGTGTCAGCGGTGGCGATCGGTCACCGCGATCGGCTTCCCCGGCGGTTCTGCCGAAAGAGTGTAACCTGACGTCACAACTCACGTATTCAGGGTACAGGCACTACCTAGACAGACTATGTCATGGGAAGGGATCGGCCGCAGAGGCCGGGCCTGACCGCATGGAAGGGACCGATCCAGACATGGAGGAACGGCCATGACACCTCCGAAAGGATGGAAGCGGACTTTCCATCTGGACCGCTTCGGCCGCCGGATGGAAGAGAGCCTGGACGAGGAACTGCGCTTCCACTTCGAGGAGCGGGTGGAGCACTTCATCCGACAGGGCATGTCCCGCGAGGAAGCCGAGCGACAGGCCCGAAGTATGATCGGTGACATGCAGAACGTTCAGGAGACGTGCACCGCGATCCATGAACAGAGCGGGTTGAACCGCTGGCTCCGGCTCACGGCCGGGGAGCTGGTGAGCGATCTCCGGTTCGCCGTGCGGGTTCTGCGTTCCCGGCCGCTCTTCTCGGTCCTGACCATCCTCATCCTGGCCGTCGGGATCGGCGCGGTGAGCGCGGTCTTCAGCG
>CAYSYY010000574.1:0-2589 GCA_964435265.1 uncultured Gemmatimonadota bacterium | reverse complement strand
CCCCCGCCGGCCAGCCGGCACCACGTCCCCCCCCGACAGCTCCGCCCCAGCCGCCAGCCGTTGCCGACCAGCTGCACCACCATCAGATCCCCTTCGTTGGGGCGGGTTTCCCGAAGTACGACCAGGGTGTCACCGGGATACAGCGGGGGCGCCCCCTCCGCCGCCGGGACCGCCCCACCCACGCGGAAGAAGCCGGCCGCCGGATCCCCCGCCAGCTCGTGCTGCAGCTTCGCCGCCTCGGTCGGCGTGAGGGGAACCACCCCCCCCTGCCCGGGTCCTGACCCTGCGGTCATCGTTCCTGTCCCTCCCGCCCTCGCACATAGCGAGGCGAAAAAATGGCGAATATGCAGGCCGAAAAAAAAGACCCGCCACCTGCGGTCGATGATAGGCGAAGGTAAGGCGAAAGTCAATCAAGAAGAGCGGCCCGGATCGATCAAACCGGTCTCTCCCCTACTCTTCCCGCAGGGCAACCATCGGATCGACTCTGGCGGCACGGCCGGCCGGCAGAGCACAGGCCAGCAGAGCACTGACCGCCAGCCCCAGGGAGCTGAAGAGAAAGGTGGCCGGATCGTGCACCGTGAGTTCGTACAGATAGCTCTCCAGCAGCGCAGCAACCACCCAGGCCCCAGCCAGACCGATCCCGAGCCCGATCAGCGTCAGGCCCAGACCGCGCCGGAAGACTTCCTGCATGATCTGCCCCTGATGGGCCCCGAGGGCTTTACGCAGCCCCATCTCACGGGTGCGCTGCGCCACGGCGTAGGCCATCACGCCATAGACCCCCACCACCGCCAGGATCAACGCCACCAGTCCGAAGGCACCTAGCAGCAGAGTCCGGAACCGGGGGGTGGCCACCCGCTCGGAGAGCACGTGCTCCAGGGTGCTGAAACCGAACACCGTCACCCCGGGATCGATCGCCGCCAGGGCCTGCCGGACCAATGGCATCAATTCATCGAGCCCGGTCTCGGACCGGATGAGGACATCCATCCGACGAGGATGACCCCAGACGGAAAAGGGCACGTAGATCTGGTACTTCTCCTCATCGCCGCGAACCCGGCTGCCGGGCCGCAGACGCACATCGTTGACGATCCCGACCACGGTCACCCGCCGCTCGCTGTCATAGCCCGGATCGAGGAGCAGGGAGGATCCGAGCACCTCACCATCAGGCCAGTACCGGCGGGCCATCTCCTCGTTGATCACGGCCGCCGGCATATCTCCAACCTTATCGTCAGCGGTGAAGAGACGACCGGCCAGCAGGGTTATCCCCAGGGTGGCGAAATAGCCGGGCGAGACCTCCTTGAATTCGGCTGACGGCTCCTCTCCGGGCACGACCTCGAGAGCCGGAGGTGCGAAACTGTAGGTATGGAACCATTCGGTCCCGGGCAGGTACGGAGCGATGGCCGCCGAACTGACGCCTGGCATGGTCTGCAGCCTGCCAAGCAGTTCGTCGTAATAGCGCTTGTGATCCTCGAATGTCTGGTAGTGCGAACGCGGCAGGTCGGTCTCAAACGCCACGATGCGATGGGGATCGAAACCGCGTTCGATGGCGAGCATGCCCGCGAAGCTCTTCAGGAGCAGTCCGGCCGAAACCAGCAGGATCAGGGCCAGACTGAGCTGCACGATCACGAGACCGTGGAAGATGCGATGGTGGCGGAGACTGCCCGAGAGTCCCCGCCCGCCGGTGTTCAATCCGGCGGCCAGATTCGAGCGCGCAGTGCGGACCGCCGGGATAAGACCGACCGCGAGTCCGACCGCCATTGACACCGCCACCAGGAATACCAGCACTCTGACGTCGATGCCGACCAGATCGAGTCGGGGGATCGAGGACGGGCTGATCGCCAGCAGAACTTCGGCCATCACAGCCGCCACGCCCAGGCCGACCAGCCCCCCCAGAAGACTCACCAGCAGGCTCTCGGCCAGCAGCTGACGGACCAGCCGCCGGCGCCCGGCGCCCAGAGCGGCCCGGACAAAATTCTCCTTCTGCCGGTCGGTGATCCGGGTGAACATCAGATTCATGACATTCACGCAGGCGATGAGGAGCACGGCTGCCGCGGCGGCCAGAAAGACCAGCAGCAACCGGCGCGTATCGCCGATGATGGCATCATGCAGCGAGATCACGCTGCAGGTCCATTCGTCCTCATCATATTCCCAGGTGCTCTGCGTGACGACCCGCTGGCCGAGAAGAGTATTGGCCCGCTCCCGCGAGATCTCCGGACATAGACGGCCCACCAGTTCATAGTTGGTGGAACTAGAATTCCGGGAGGCTCCCGCCATCGGTCGCCAGAAAGCGATCTCGGGGCCGGGGAACCTGAAATCCGGGGGCATGACACCTATGATGGTGTAGGGATCTTCCTCGATGTGCAGAACCTGGCCAAGGATCCCGCTGTCGCCGGCGAACCGGCTCTGCCACAGACGATGGTTCACAATGACGACCGGCTCGCTGTCGGGAGCATCCTCCTGTTCGGTGAATGTCCTCCCGATCAGGGGCTGCACACCAAGCAGGGGAAACAGGTTGCTGGAAACCCAGGCCCCGGGCAGGAGATCCGAACCGTCTTCAAACGCCACCCCATAACGCCAGGCATCATCATAGGC
>CAYSYY010000573.1:0-2613 GCA_964435265.1 uncultured Gemmatimonadota bacterium | reverse complement strand
TGGCGGAAGGCGCGGACCAGGTGATGGGTCTGCCACGGTACCCGGCGCTCATCCCACGACGGGATCGGTTCTGAGCCGGCGGGTTCGCCGAACTGGTACCAGAAGGCCACGCTCGAGATGAAATCGGGGCGTTCGAGGTACCAGGCGTCTTCGGAGGAGGCGCGGTTCCCCTTGTGCTCGATGGTGGCCGCGAGCGAGCGCGCGAAACCGATCGGATCGAGCAGGTGCCACCGGTACATCACCCCGGTATCCCCGGTGGCGTACCCCTGCCAGCGGGGCTGACCGAACCAGGCGGTGGTGCGCACCCGGCCGCCCCAGGCGTCGTTGAAGTAGTCCTCGCTCCCGGTGCCCTGCAGGCTCGGCACCTCCTCGCCGTCGATGTAGAAGAAATCATCCCCCTCGCCGTACCAGCCTTCCTGGGCCATGGTGACCGCCATGACGGTGCCCAGGTAGTACCCCGCGCCGGCCAGATCGGCGAAGTGGTAATCCCCCGGCCGGGCCGGGTACTCGCGACGGAAACGGGCGTGGAAATAGGGGGTCTCGGGGGGCAGATCGGCGAGCTGGAGCCAGTCGATCTGCCAGTAGAGCCCGGCCATCCGGTCGGGGTTGTCATTGGTGATCCGGATGCGGGCCGAACGGGCGAAGGGCATCCGCCAGTAGCAGGTCAGGCTCCCCGAGGGGGAGACCTGGACGGGGAAGGAGTTCACCTCCCGGGGCATGCCGGGGCCGACCGCGAAGAACATCCCCAGCGGCACCTCGACGCCGGGCTCAGAGCGGTCGTCGTACCAGATGCGCAGGGTCAGGGAGTTCAGCTCGGCCACCCAGCCGGCGTGGCTGGTCATCCAGATGTGGGTGATCAGGCCCGGACCTTCGAGCAGCGGCACCTCGACCGATTGCCCCGGGGGGATCATGGTCATGTCCATGTTGGCGTCGTGCCAGGCGGGCTGCTCGTTGCTCGAGACCCGCCGGCTGCGTCCCGGCGGGGGCGGGGCCTGCAGGGTGAGCCAGGCGGGCAGGGCCGGGGGAAAGGCGATCTCCTCCTGCCCGCCGGTCGCCTCGATCCAGACGGCGTCGTTCATGTAGGCCTTCAGGTACGCATAGGTGAGCATGCCCTCCCGGCTCTCGCCGCCGGAGTTGCGCACCAGCACCACGCCGCCCCCCGGCTGGGCGGGATCGTCGCGGTAGCCGACCAGCAGCAGGCTGTGGCCGTCGAAGACATCGGCGCGGGGGACCATCTCCAGCCGGCCTTCGGTCCAGACCGCCGAGCGCGGCCAGAGGAAGCCCCCGGCCACCGGCCAGCCCCGGGCCAGCGTCGCGAGCACCCCGGCGAGTTCATCGTCGTTCAGACCGCGGTTGGGGTCCCACTCCTTGATCCAGTGCAGGCGCAGGCCGGCCGAGCGCCGGGGCGCCGCCTCGTGCCGGGCGGCCGGCGGTGGATCGAGGGCCGGGTCATACTGCTCGCGGTAGGGCAGGGCGGCCTCGGTGCAGATGCCGTGGGCCGCGAACCCGGCCCAGAGGTCGGAGAAGAAACCCCCGTCGTCGCGGTCGCCGAGCACCCGGTTGGCCGCCCAGTTCAGGTACTCCACACTGAGCCGCTCGCTCCGCCCGTTGAGTTTCGCGAAAGCGAACTCGAGTGCCCCGGTCACGGCGAAGACCGAGCAGGTTCCGCGCGAGCCCTGGCCCCGGGGTTCGAGACCGAAGTGGTCGATCTCGCGGCGCAGGTCGACCGCCGCCGGCCGATCACCGGTGCCCCCGGTGTCACCCCGCCCGCAGGCGGCGGTGAGCAGGGCAGTGGTGGTGAGCAGGGCGGCAGCCGCAAGCAGGACGCCGACCGCGACGACCGCCGGGAACCGGCTGGGGATCATCCGGAACGGGTGAACCGGGAGCCCGGTGCGATGAGAAGAGGAAGGTACCATCTCGCTGACTCCTCACGATTGTGCTGCTGGTGACTTCATCCGGCCGGGCGGGCACAGGGCCGGTTTCATGTCCGGCCGCCTCAATCCATCCAGCCTCGATCCCGCCGGCCTCACTCCCGCCGGCTTCCCGCGCTGCGTATGACGACCGGTTCCTCCCCGAGCGATACCGTCTGCTCGCTCCCGTCTTCGAAAACGATCCGTACGCTCCGGGGCTCCTCAGTCTCGTTCACGAGCTCCCAACCCGGTCCTCTTTTCCTGACCTGCACCCGGTCGAGTCCGAAGGCCAGGCCCCGGTCGCGGTCGATGTACACGCCTCCCCAGTGGTCGAGGATGCGCATGGCCGCCTCGGCGGCCGCCCCGTTGCCCCAGTCGTAGATGGTGAAGACGCCCATCCCCTCACCCTCGGGAGAGGTGCGTCCGCCGTGGCCGTAGTTCTCCATGGTGAAGCCGTAGTCCGCGGGGCCGAACCAGGGGTAGACCTTCTCCCACATCGCCCGCACGACCGGGTTCTCGGGACAGTACATCATGATGAAGCCCGATTTCAGGGCCGCCACGCCGCGCTCGAAGAGCAGGGGATCGCCGGTCTCACGGAAGTAATCGAGGAAGAGTTCGGCGAAGAGCGTCTCGCGCGAATCGTTCCACTCCCCGTCGGCGTTCATCACCCCGAATCCGCCCAGGGCGGGCACGTAGATGAAGG
>CAYSYY010000572.1:1354-2630 GCA_964435265.1 uncultured Gemmatimonadota bacterium | reverse complement strand
TTATGCCCTGGGGGGTGAATACCTGCTCGACCGGGTGGCCGCAGGCGGAGTCGCGTACGGCGAGGGCGCGGTGCTGCTCTTCGGGTTCACCCCGCAGTACCGGGCCCAGAGCCGTCAGACCATGAAGATGATCTTCAATACCATCCTGGGCGCGGGCACCCCCGGGGGGGCCGCCCGCCTGCTGAAGGAGAATCCATGACACCGGACACCACGCTCGAGGCGTTCGACCGGGCCGCCGCCTGGCTCGGTGACGCGGTACCCGAGATGATCGAGCTGCAGCGAGGCCTGACCGCCATACCGGCGATCGCACCCGGAAGCGGAGGGGAGGGTGAAGAGGCGAAGGCCCGCTGGCTCGAGGCCCGGCTCGCCGGCTGGGGTTTCGGCGAACCCGAACGGTATCCCGCTCCCTGCCCCGACGTTCCCGCGGGGGAACGGCCGAATCTGGTCTACCGGCTGGCGGGGGCGTCGGCGGAGCACACCACCTGGATCCTGACCCACCTCGACGTCGTACCCCCCGGCGAGACCGGGCTGTGGAGCGGCGATCCCTGGACCCTGCGCCAGCAGGGTGACCGGCTCATCGGCCGCGGCACCGAGGACAATCATCAGGGGGTGGTGAGCGCTGTCTTCGCGGTCCGCTCCCTGCGCGAGAACGGCCTCGTACCGCCTCACGACGTGGCGCTGGCGTTCGTCGCCGACGAGGAGACGGGAAGCGGGTACGGCGCCGCTTTCCTGATGCGGAACCACCCCGGTCTCTTCTCCCCCGCCGACCGCCTGCTCATCCCCGATGCCGGGAACGCCGAGGGGACGATGATCGAGATCGCCGAGAAATCGATCGCCTGGCTCGAATTCACGCTGCGCGGCCGGCAGACGCATGCCAGCACGCCCGACCACGGGATCAACGCCCACAAGGCCGGCGCACACCTGATCGTGATGCTCGAGGGCCTCCATGAGGACTTCCCGGCCCGCAACGACCTCTTCGATCCACCCGTTTCGACCTTCGAGCCCACCCTGAAGAAGGCCAACGTCGAGAACATCAACACCATCCCCGGCGAGGACGTGTTCGCCTTCGACTGCCGGGTCATGCCGGAGTACGACCTCGATGACGTGCTGGCGAAGATCGGGGAGTACGGGCGGGAGGTGGAACGGATCTTCGGTGTCACGGTCGAGATCCGCCGGGTGAGCTGGCAGCCGGCGGCGCCCCCCACCGAAACCGGGGCGCCGGTCGTGGAAGCGCTGAGGTGCGCCGTGCGGACCGTCTACGGGGTCGAGGCCAGGC
>CAYSYY010000572.1:0-1344 GCA_964435265.1 uncultured Gemmatimonadota bacterium | reverse complement strand
CGGCGGAGGGACCGTCGCCGCCTTCTTCCGCGCCGCCGGTATCCCGGCGGCGGTGTGGTCGCGCCTGGACGACACCGCCCACATGCCCGATGAGTACTGCCTGACCGTCAACCTGCTCGGGGATGCGCGGGTCATGGCGCATCTCTTCCTGGAGGCGTGAGCGGACTGGAGGCGTGGGCGGAGCGCTGGGATCAGGGCAGCAGGATCGGATGCATCACGCTCACCGTCCAGTTCATGGTCCGCTGGTCGCTCAGGGGCATGGGTTCGGTGATCTGCAGCATCCGCTCCAGATCGGGGAGATAGGTGAAGAGCGCCACACCCAGCACCTCGTGCGGCGGATCGCCCACGTTGTCGGCCACCAGCGCCTCGAGGTAGAGACGGTCTCCGGCCGCCACCCAGAGAGCGGTCATCGGGAAGGTGTGGCGGACCGCGGTGACGGTGTCACCCTCATGCACCGGACCGGTTACGGGGCTGCCCACGAACTCGTAGCCGTAGTCGCCCTTGATGGTCGCGATGTTGTCCAGGAAGGTGGCCATCTCCCGCACGTGCCGGAAGGTGCCCGCGCTGCCGTCGCTGATCCGGTACGAGGTGAAATCGGCCGGCACGAAGACCTCGATGCCGTCGGGGCTGAAGATGGCGTAGGTCGGCACCTCGTCGGTGGTGATCGGCAGTTTCTCGGCGCCGCTGCCGTCGGGGTGCACCCGCCAGAGCTCGCAGCCGGTGCCCGAGGTGGCTCCGGCGGGGACCTTGGCGTAGAGGATCCACTGCCCGTCGGGCGACCAGGACGGCGTCCAGTACCCGAAGGAGGAGGAGGCATCGGTGGTCAGCTCCGTCACCTCACCCTTGGGGGAGGGGCGGAGCAGGATGTTGAAGCCGGACGTCTCCGATCCCTTCATGTAGGCGAAGCGGCCCTCACCGCTGTGATCGAAGGCGGCCGCGCGCCGGGTCCCCCCCCCCGCGATCTCGGTCACGCCCATCTTCCAGGTGTCCAGAACCCGCACCGAGTTGCGGCCGAAGCTGATCATGTAGGTGCCGTTGCGCTGCCGCGCGGCGTCGGGTCCGGAGAAATCGTACCGGCCCGAGCCCATCACCGTGGGGGACTCCGTTCCGCTGGTCGCCATGACCCGGAGATCCAGGACGGCGTCGGGGTCGCTGGTGGCGTGACCGGCGAAGAGTATCCGGCCGGAGGAGAGCGCAGTGGTGTCGAAGTAGGTGTCTTCGTTCGGACTGGTGAGATCACAGCCGACTGCGAGCAGGACCAGGGAGAGGACCGCGGTGAGGGTGCCCGGGGTGCGGAACCGGAATCGCATCGGAGATCCCTTTCACTGATGGGCCGATGTCTCA
>CAYSYY010000571.1:230-2633 GCA_964435265.1 uncultured Gemmatimonadota bacterium | reverse complement strand
CCCCAGGGTGAGCGCTGGGTCCGGGCCAGCATGGCGTTGGCCTCGTCGTCACCGCGGAAGCGCTCGGCCTGCGGATCCCAGAAGAGCCTGCGCGGGAGCTTCATCGCGATGTGGCTCACCAGGCAGGCCGAGCAGGAGCGGTGCGCCACCTCGACCGGCGCCACCGGCGGCTCCCGGGTCAGGATCGAGTTCAGCCAGTCGCCGTGCTGTTCCTCGGCACGGTGCAGGTGGATCTCGTCGGGCCCGATCTCGGAAGCCAGGATGGCGGGATCGCTGGCATCGAGCGACCTGGCGTTTTCATCCTGGACGACCGGATCGCTGGCCGTGACGGAGTAGTTGCCGCGGGCGACGAAGATCCAGCCTCCGGTGCCGACGAACTTCACGCCGTTGGGGTAGGAACCGCTGATATGCATCACGGCGCCGTTGGCATAGCGCGCCTCGACCTGGAAATCGCCGTGCACGTCCCAGAGGCCGCTCTCGGGGAACTCGGCTTCGGCCTCCACCTCGATCGGGCCGGTGAACTCGGTCCCCATGCCCCAGTGAGCGGTGTCGATGTGGTGGGCGCCCCACCCCGTGATCATGCCGGCGCCGAACTGCTCGCAGCGCAGCCAGCCCGGCCGGTCATACCCCTCCTGAGGGTGAACCCGATTCTCGGTGTAGTAGACCTCGGGGGTCGAACCCAGCCACATGTCGTAGTACAGGTTCGGCGGGACCGGCATCTCGGGCTCTTCCGGCCCCGAGGGATCGCCGGGCAGACCGATGTAGACCTCGACGATATCACCGATCCGGCCGTTGCGGACCAGTTCGCAGGCCTTCTTGAACTGCGGCCAGGGGCTGACCGAGCGCTGCTGGCTCCCCACCTGGAAGATCCGGCCGCTCGCCTGCACCGCGTCGGACATGATCCGCCCCTCGCGGATCGTCAGCGAGGCCGGCTTCTGCAGGTAGATGTCCTTGCCGGCCCGGGCGGCGTCGACGGCCGGGCGGGCATGCCAGTGGTCGGGGGTGGAGATGATCACGGCGTCGATGCTCCGGTCCTCGAGCATCTCCCGGTAATCCTGGTAGACCGCCACCTCGACGTGGTTCTCTTCCCCCGTGTGCTCGGTGTACCAGCCCTCGATGTACGCCTTGCACTCCCGGGCCCGTTTGATGTCCACGTCGGCGCAGGCGATGACCCGGGCCGTGTCGTACTTCATGGTCTCGGGCAGGTCGTGGGTGCGGGCGATCCGGCCGCAGCCGATCTGGCCGATCTGGATGATGCCGTTCCGGCTGCGCCGCCCGGAGCCGCAGGCCGTCAGGATGGTGGGCAGAGCGACCGTGCCGGCCAGTCCCGTGACCGAGGTATGCAGGAAATCCCTTCTCTCCATGTCTCTTTCCGCCTTACTGTATTTCTTCCGTGTCTCTTTCCGCCTTACTGTATTTCTTCCGTGTCTCTTTCCGCCTTACTATATTTCTTCCGTCTTTATTCTTCTTCATTGTTGGTTTACTACCACTCTACTGTATTTCTTCCGTTCTCTTGTATTTCTTCCTCTATTATTCTTCTTCATTACTGCTATCCTGCCGCTGAATTCATCTTTACATATATTTAAAGGTATAGATATTCTAATATATTCTTTATTACATTTAATCATATCTTAAGATATCCTATCAATCGTCATTCTTTCTCAATCCACCAGAATGGTGAAATCTGACCTTCACTCCCGGCCCAGGATCCAGAGGATCCCCCCCTTGAGATGCTCCCGGAAGAGGGGATCGGAGTAGTGAGCGATGTTGTGCCCCAGCGCCGTGTACCACTGCCGCCCCCCCTCGAAGGTGTGGCACCAGGCCAGGGGGATGTAATCGCCGAAGGTGGTCCCCGGATAGACCTCCCGCTCGGGATCCTCGACCGTCGTCAGGTCGGCCGCCAGCAGGACGTGGAGATCGGGATTGAAGTGATGGAGGTAGTAGCACTCGTCCTCCCACGGCCAGACTGCCGGGAGGTGGGCGGTCGAGAGGTGGTGGGGATCGATCACCGCGATGTTGAATTCCTGCAGGGCGGGATGGCGCAGGAAGAGCCCCCCCTGCATGGCCCAGAACCACGGCCAGTTGCGCTCGGAGCCGCTCGAGCTATGGATCCCGGCGAAGCCCTTCCCGGAGCGGATGAAGGCCTGGAACGCTTCGCGCTGAGCCTCGGAGGTGAAGGCGTCGTTGTTGGAATTGGAGAAGATGATGGCGTCGAAGGCCTCGAGTTGATCGGGGGTGAAGATGGCGGGGGAGTCGGAGACCACCGTCGCGATCCCCAGCCCGGCGCAGATTTCCTCCAGCGCCTGCACGCTGGCGGCGATGTTGTCGTGGACGTACCCCGGTCCGTTCCGGGTGTAGATCAGGACCGTTTTACCCGCGATCCGGTCCGGATTCGAGGCACAG
>CAYSYY010000571.1:0-220 GCA_964435265.1 uncultured Gemmatimonadota bacterium | reverse complement strand
ACGAGCAGAACCAGGGCGGCGAGCAGCAGGAGGTGCTTCATCTTTCCTCTCCCCCGTTTCAGTAGACCGGCCTGACCGGGAAGGCGTAGTTGCGCCACAACCGGTCGATGACATCCGCCTCGATGACCCCGTCGTAGACCACCATCCGGTACCGCAGGACGTACTCCCGCCCGGGCTGGAGGATCCAGGCCTCGTGCCGGATGGGACAGAACTCGAAGAA
>CAYSYY010000570.1:0-2655 GCA_964435265.1 uncultured Gemmatimonadota bacterium | reverse complement strand
CACCATCCTGGTGCGTCACCTGCAGGGGGAGACGGTGCCGCCGGTGGTGGATACAGGCGTGGCTCTGGTGACGCGCGGGAACCTGAACGATCCCGACATCAGGGCGCTCATCGCCCCGGCAGGATGAGGTGAGCGCACCGGCCGATACCGGGGGTCCGCCCCGCCTGCGCATGGAGGGGGTGCAGAAGCGATTCGGGGCGACGGTGGCCCTGGCCGGGGTCGACGTGGAGGTCCGGGCCGGCGAGGTGCACGCCCTGATCGGCGAGAACGGCGCCGGCAAGAGCACCCTGATGAAGGTGCTCTCGGGTGCGCTCCTGCCCGAGGCCGGGCACATGGCCCTCGACGGCGAGCCGTATGAACCCCGCACCCCCGCCGACGGCCGCGCGGCCGGCGTGGCGATGATCTACCAGGAACTCTCCCTGGCTCCCCACCTGAGCGTGGCCGAGAACATCATGCTGGGCCGGGAACCGGTCCGGGGGCTGCTGGTGCGCCGGGCCGAGATGCGGGCCCGGGCGGCCGGGGCGATGCAGCGGGTGGGACGGCCCGATATCGATCTCGACGCCCCGGTCGGCCGGCTCTCGGCCGCCGAACAGCAGCTGGTCGAGGTGGCCCGGGCGGTAGCCATCGGCTGCCGGGTGCTGGTCCTCGACGAACCCACCTCGAGCCTCACCCGGGCCGATATCGGCCACCTCTTCACCCTGGTCCGGCGCCTGCGCGAGGAGGGGATCGCCATCGTCTACATCTCGCACGTTCTCGAGGAGGTGCAGGAGATAAGCGACACCTTCACGGTGCTGCGGGACGGCCGGGTAACGGGGCGGGGGATCACGGCCGGCACGGCCCTGGAGGAGATCGTGGCCCTGATGGTGGGGCGCGACATCCATGAGCTCTACCCCCGTACCCGCCGCCGCCCCGGGGAGGTGCTGCTCGAGGTGCGCGGCCTGACCGGTCTCTCCGCTCCCCGCGAGGCATCATTTTCGCTACATCGCGGTGAGGTGCTGGGGATCGCCGGGCTGGTGGGAGCGGGACGCACCGAACTCCTGCGGACCATCTTCGGGCTCGATCCGGTCGTGCGCGGTGAGGTGCGGGTGGCCGGTTCCTCCGGCGGGGCGCCGCCGGTCATGTGGCGTGCCGGCGCCGGGATGGTGAGCGAGGATCGGAGCCGGGAGGGTCTGGCCGTCGGCCTGAGCCTGGCCGACAACCTGACCCTGCCGCGCCTCGAGGGGCTGGGACCGCTGGGGTTCATCACCCCGGCCGGGCAGGATCGGGCGGCGAAGCCGTGGATCGAGCGGCTGCCGATCCGCTGCTCCTCGCCCCGCCAGCCGGTGGCCGCCCTCTCGGGGGGGAATCAGCAGAAAGTCGCGCTGGCCCGCCTGCTGCACGCCGACTGCGATGTCCTGCTGCTCGACGAGCCCACCCGCGGCATCGACGTGGGTTCCAAGGCGCTCATCTACCGGCTGATCGACGAACTGGCGGCAGGGGATCCGGCCGCCGGGCGGGCGCCGCGGGCGGTGCTGATGGTCTCGAGTTATCTCCCCGAACTGCTGGGGATCTGCGACCGGATCGCGGTGATGCGCCGCGGTCGGCTGGGGCCGCCACGCCCAGTCGGCGAACTCGACGAGCACGCCATCATGTTCGAGGCCACCGGATCGGGGGAAGCGGCATGAACGGTGCGGGATCGGGCAGTGCCGCGGGCGGCGGATCGGATCGCGGTACGAAGCACCATGGATCGGACAGCCGCGGGGGCACCGACATCGGCCGCAGCGGATTCCCGAAGATCTACGGCGCGCGCCTGCTCGGCCAGCTCGGTCCCCTCATCGGGCTGATCTTCGTCTGGGGACTCTTCGCCGTGCTCATGGGGGGGGAGTTCATCCGCTGGGACAACCAGCGCCTGATGCTGCTGCAGACCGCCGTGGTCGGCACGGCCGCCCTGGGCGCCACCCTGATCATCATCAGCGGCGGGATCGACCTCTCGGTGGGCTCCACCATCGCCCTCGGCACGGTCGTGATCGCTCTGCTCCTCAACGCCGGCGTGCCCCCCCTGTTCGCAGCCCTGGGCGGCGTGGGGGCCGGCATGCTCTGCGGGGCGGCGGTCGGCGCCATGGTCGTCGGGCACATCGGCCGGGTCGCGGCCCTGGCGGGGGGCGGGCTCGCGGTTCTCTGGGCGGCTGGCCCGCTCGGGCTCATGCCGGCCCTGCTGATCGGCGCGGCGGTCGGTGCAGCCATCGCGGCGCTGAACGAGCGGTTCATCCGGCGGGTCCCGATCGCTCCCTTCATCGTGACCCTGGGGATGTGGGGAGGGCTGCGCGGTCTGGCCAAGGGGCTGGGGAACAACCAGCCGGTCTATCCCGAAACGGCCACCTGGCTCACCGATCTCATGACCAACACCACCGGGGGGCTCGGGGCGATCGTGGCTCCGGGGGTGTGGATCCTGCTCCTGCTGGCGCTGGTGATGGCCGGGATGCTGCGCTACACCCGGTTCGGCCGGCACATCTACGCCATCGGTTCCAACGAGCAGACGGCCCGGCTGTGCGGGGTGCGGATCGACCGCACCAAGCTGCTCATCTACATCCTCGGGATCGGTTGCGCCGGACTGGCCGCGCTGCTGCAGTTCGCCTACCTCTCGATGGGCGATCCCACCACCGCCGAGGGATACGA
>CAYSYY010000569.1:0-2662 GCA_964435265.1 uncultured Gemmatimonadota bacterium | reverse complement strand
GTTGAGGAAGGTCGTCAGGATCATGGATCCATGATCCCGGAGCTGGCCGAAACTTCCTTCGATATGTCCCCCGAGATCGAACCGGTGGATCAGGCGGGCTCCCTCCCGGGCTGCGATCATCCTCTCGCCGGTGAAGAGCACCCGCTCCTGCTCGGTCAGGAGGAGCCGGTCACCTGAGACCACCACGAAATCACCCGGCGTGCCGACGCAGGGGATGGTCCGCACGAAAGTGCCGTCGGTATTGAAGAGAGAGAAACGCAGGGCGCCGTAGTCGCTGACGATGATCCGGCCGTCGGAGAGACGATCGATATCGATCGGATCGACGAACTCGCCCGGACCCTCACCCTTCCGGCCGAAACCACCGGTGAACGCTCCGTCGGCGGACACCATCACCACCCGGCAGGCGCCCTCATCCAGAATGTACCGAATCCCGCGGGAATCGACCGTCAGCGCGGTCGGGATCGTGAAGCCGGGCGGGCTGCCCGGAGCTCCGAGGACCTCCTCCTCGCGGAACGGTCTGGCTGTTGATCCCCAGCGCGGCTCATCCCCGTTGCGCAGGTGAGGGATATAGCCGTCTTCTGAACTGCGGTCGCTGCAGCCTGCTCCGGCCAGGGCCGCGACGGCGGCCCAGAGGATGATCGTGATCGTCTCTGGATAGGGTGTCGGGCGGCTGCTCTTCATCGGCATCCATTTATCTGACCGCAGAACTGACGGTTGCGTTCCCGATCCGCGGATGCGGATACGGTTCGGTCACGACAGGGACGATTCAGAAGACCGGCTGTTAGAGAGGAGATACTCAGGGCGGCCAGATCGTTGACGATCCGCACCACCGATTGGCCGACCGCCCGGGCCACACTGGTGTTCACCTGCACCGCCACGCTCACTCCCGATCCCGGGAAGTAGTACATCTCGGTCAGGTAGCCGGGGAAGTAGCCGCTGTGCCCCCAGGCGGTCCCGGCGGGCAGTTCGTGGATGATCGTGGTCAGCCCGTAGCGCACCCCCCGGCCGAGCTCGCGGGCCGGCAGGCCGTCGGTGACGGCCTCGAGCAGGGCCGGATCCCAGACCCGGCCCTCGTAGATGTCGGCCACCCAGCGGGCCAGCTCCCGGGCGGTCGAGGCGAACCCGCCCCCCGCCCACTCGAACTGGGGGTTGATGGCCAGGCGCCCCCCCTCATCGAGCATGGCGTCCCGGCCGCCGAAAGGATTGTTCGCTCCCGCGTACCCCTGGGCCAGCCGCGGGATCTCGGGCCGGTCGGAGGGTACGGTGTCGGTGTAGCCGAGGGGATTCAGGATCCGGCGCTGGATCTCGTGGTAGATGTTCTCCCCCGTGATCCGCTCCATGATCATGGCCAGGATGATGTAATTGGTGTCGGAGTAGGTCCAGCCCTCGCCGGCCGCGAAGGGAGCCTCGGATCCGAAGAGGTAGGCGATCTCATCCTCGGGCCGCCAGACCCGCCAGGGATCGGCCAGGAGATCCTGCAGGAACCGCGGGTTGAACTCGTACCGCACGATCCCGCTGGAATGGTTCATGAGCATCCGCACGGTCACCCCGGCGGAATTGGGCAGGCGCGGGAACCATTCCTCGGTACCCAGATAACGGCTGATCGGCGCATCGAGATCGAGCTTGCCCTCGTGAACGAGCTGCAGGGCCACCGCACCGAAGAAGGTCTTGCCGACGCTGCCGGCCGGCATGCGGTCGGCGGGGGTGAGGGGTGTGCCCGTCTCCCGGTCGTTCACCCCGGTGGAGAGAGCGATCACGGTCCCGTCGGGCAGCCGCACGGCCGCGTTGGCGCCGGGGAAAGAACCGGCCGTATGGACCGAATCCAGGTGCGCCTGCAGCCGGGCGGTCAGGGCGGCGATCTGCTCGGGAGCGAACTCGCGGCGCTCCTGGGCGGTCGCCGGCGGCGAGATCAGAAGCGCGAGAAAGAGGAAAAGGGCCCCGGTCAGGCCGATCCGGAACCACCCGTTTCGGAACAGTGAGTTTCGGTGTCGACGATGAGTCATTGTCGTTCACTCTCCCGGGCGGAGGTTGCCGGTCGGCGGCCGGAACGGGTTTCCCTCAACTCCCGCTCATCTCCCGCTCATCGGCGCGTGATCGTATACGACCGCCGGATGAATGACAACTGGGCATGATGGAGACGCCCGCTCTCGTCCCGGCTGAAGATGAGGGTCCAGGGCGCCTGCTTGAAGTAGAAGAAATCCCTGGCGACCGGATAGATCTCATCGGGTCCGAACTCCATGATCTTCAATCCCTCGCCCTCCCGCCAGATCTTGAGGAGCAGGTAGTTGCCGATATAGTAATCGCCGACGTACTCGTCCAGTTCGCTCGCGGGCAGCGTGATCGGATTCGGCTTCTTGAAATACAGGTACTGGGGAGTCCTCCCCATATCGTCCACTTCGGTCATGGAGAGTCCCCGCTCGCGGCACAGCGCGATGACATCATCGTGACCGCTGCGATACGCCATGTGCATGACGGTCCAGCCTTCATTGGTCTTGAGGGTCGGATCCGAGCCTTGATCGAGGAGGTAGCGCGTCACGTTGAGGCATCCGCGCCAGACCGCGGTGTGCAGTTCGGTCATGCCCCACTGGTTCTGGACGCTCAATCGTGCGCCTTTCTCGACCATCGTTCTGATGATGTCGACGTTGTCGTGGTGGGCCGCCCA
>CAYSYY010000568.1:0-2677 GCA_964435265.1 uncultured Gemmatimonadota bacterium | reverse complement strand
TGCGGTGCAGATCTCCCCCACCCGCTCAACGCTACCGAACTGCTCAAGCGCCTGCCGGCGCGCGGTCTGCGGATCCATACCCGCCCGGAGGTTCAGATCGGTCTGTTCGTCGATATGGAAGGTGATCTCTTCAGCGACCTGGCGCCGGATCCGCTTCCCCGAGACGTCGGCGAGGAGATGGATCCACCCGTTCACGACCCGCGACACGGTCCTGTTCCCCTATGAAGTCTGCAGGACCCTGGCCACGACCCCCACGAAGGAGTGCCAGCGCTCGGTCTCGGTGCGGAGGTGGTGCCTTCCACCGGCGGTCAGACGGTAGTACTTGGCCCGGCGCTTGTTCTCGGTGATCCGCCACTCCGCCGCGATCAGTCCCCGTCTTTCCATGCGGTACAGCGCCGGATAGAGGGTGCCGTCCTCGATATCTAGACTGCCCCCGGTGATCTCCCGGAAGCGGCGGGCCACGCCGAAACCGTGCTGTGGCCCCTCGGTCAGGATCTGCAGGATGAGCATCTCGAGCGTTCCCAGCAGCAGATCGACTTTCTTCTCTTTCATGATCCCCTCTTTTCGACGGTCGGGATTTTTTCCACTCCTGCGGTCGGGTTTGTCCCACGCCGGCGGTCGGAACTCTCCCCTCTCCGATGGTCTGGATTCACTTTCTCCGACTGTCGAACCGAATATATTCTCTTTACCCTAGACCGTCAAGGGTAAGGGGGTCATCCTCCCGGCCCGCGACCGCCCCTACCTGTTCCGGAACGATCCCCGCACGGCGAGTCCCAGGCTGCAGAAGAACATGTCGGTACGGGATCGCCGGGACTCGCAGACGAGCCGGTCGCCATCGAGCGTGAGCCCCCCCGGTCGGAGGTATCTCGCCGTACCGCCGTACAGGTAGCGGCCCTGCAGGTCCAGGAAGAGCGAGAGGGGAGTACGGTTCGCGTTCTTTGAGCCGCCGAACCCGGCCAGACGGACTTTCAGGCCGCCGCCCAGTCCTACACTCGGCGCCACGCTCGACATCAACGTTTCGGATCCGTTCTCATCGACGACGAAGATGGCATCACCGACGATGAGCGGTACTCTGCTGCCCGTTCCGGTATAGACCTCGGTGAAGAAGTAGTTGATGCCGACGAGCGCTTCGAAATAGGGCGAGAGCAGGGATCGGCGCGGCTGGTACCGGATGACCAGGTGAGTCTGGAGCAGGTCGTAGTTGTACTTCACGCCCGCCGGAGCAGAATCGGAGTAGCCGGCGAGATCCACGTTATGCTCCGAACCGTAATTGGTCAGCGCCAGCCGGGCGCCCGCTGAGATATGAGTCCCGGGGAGCAGCCAGCCGCCGTAGAACGATCCCCCCCGGGCGGCACGATCGATCCGTTCCCCCAGTTCCCCGACCCCGACACCGCTGAGGGCGGTCAATTCGAATTCGGCGTTCTCCTGGCCGACGGCATACACGGGCAGGTTCAGGAGGAGGATCAGGCCGAGAGTACCGGTCATCGCCATCCGACACATCCGGTGTTTCTTGGATCCATCCCGTCTCATGTCAGGCTCCTTCGACTACCCCTCTCGTGTGTCCCCTCTCTTTCCGTGACAGGCCTCCCATATGTACTCCTACTACCCTAGACGATCTTGGTCAATAAATGTTACCTTCCCCCCGCTCAATTCTCTGTGACATCCACTTCCTCGAAGATCAATCGCGTCTCGCCAGGTTGACGGCACCTGATCTCAGAAGTGAACGAGGAACAGAGAGAAGGAGAACCTACCTCGGAGGATGCGGGAATGAGTGAGCATGCTGAAGATCGCCATGGGTAGTCGTCGGCAGGGTCCGGAAGGTCAGCCCGCTCCCCGCCGAGGCGCCGGTGAGCAGATCGGTGACCGTTATCGTCAGATCGTAGGTCCCGTGTTCGAGCGCGCTCATATCGATCTCGAGCCAGGTGCGCACCGTCTCCTGGATGCCTGTTGCTTCGGTGTCACTGCTCAGAACCGCCCGCCGACCGCCGGGTCTCACCACTCCCCGCAGGCCGCGGAAGAGCCGCTGGAATGCGGTGTCATCGGAGGATGATTCGGCCACCGCATAGGCGATCCGGTAGTGGGTGGAGCCGAATCGATCCTTCGAGAGGTTGTAGATCTCGAAGTAGACGAAGAGCGGCTGATCACGACCCAGCATGCTCCCGGGGAGCGGGATCACTTCCAGGTCCCCCCGGATGAAACGGGGAAGCGATCGGGCGCTGCGCTCGGCGATCCGGGCGGCGGGCAGGATGTCGCTGATCATGAGGTCTGTGCCGCTGTAGTCGGGCAGGGCCAGCTTTTCATTGACCGACGCCTGCCGGTTGGAACCGGGATTGACGACCAGTACCGAAAGGGTGTACTCGCCCGGATCGGCTTCGACTCTCACTCCATGCACGAAAAGGGGGTTTGCGCGGATGCTGACCTGGGGGAGGGTGTCGAGCCGCTGCACCCGGTCCTCGGTGTCGACCACCGATCGCCACTCCGGAGTGAAGAGATCGATGTTCAGGTCGAGCCGGTTATTAGCCCCGGTGGGACTGCGGAAGGGCCCGAAGTCGTCGGGCAGTATCCCGATCGCGTACTCCAGGACGGTCTGGTTGTTGCGGCCCCGGAAGGTCACCACCGACTCCAGCGGCCGGAAGATCTCGATCTTCTCTTCCTCTTCGCTGATGACGGGCATCCG
>CAYSYY010000567.1:0-2685 GCA_964435265.1 uncultured Gemmatimonadota bacterium | reverse complement strand
TCTGAAAGACGCTCTTTTAACCCTTCAACGGCCTCTATATATGGACGAATATTCATAGAAACCAATACGGCCACCTTTTGCACGCCCGTTTCTGCACCATGCAATACCGGAGCGCCTAAGCATAAAAATAATAAAACGAACCATAAGAATTTAATATGGAAAACCCTGGGTATTTGCAATGCGGAAAGGCGATTACGCTCATTCATCAGTTAAATATATGCCGGTTTCTGGATACTTGATGCTGGAGGCTGGTGTCCAGATACGGGTCGGAGAAGCAGATATCCCGATTCAGCGGAAATGCTTGTTCCGGAATCACCGATACTGAAAGCTTGCTGCCGGACGTGAATCGGGATGCGGGTCTGCAAAGGGTCGCTGTAATTTTTATCAGAATATTTTGTTGCTCACACTGTTAATTGTTTGTTGAACCTTTTTTTTGAACTCTTCTGTGACGGCATCCACGTCTTCCAGACTTGTAATTACCCGTGGCGTAATAAGAATGATCAGTTCTGTCTTGGTAATAGATGCTGATTTTTTTCCAAACAAAAATCCTAAGATCGGGATGCGGTTCAAAATTGGGACACCGGTCCTTCCATTCGATTTGTTTTCTTTAATCAACCCTCCCATGACAATGGTTTGATTGTGCTTGACGGTCAAAGTCGTATCTACACTCCGTTCAAAAAAGGATGGGTATTCTTCCCCGCCCGCCTGGACATTTTCACTTTGGTCACTGACCTCCTGAGTGATCTCCATGCTCACCAGGCCGTTTTCATTGATATGCGGAGTCACCGTTAAAATCACTCCTGTACTTCTATATTGAATGTTGGTGGATACAAGGCTTGATTCGGTCAATGCATAGGTTGAACTGACAACCGGCACTTCAGTGGAAATATTGATTTTCGCTTGTATATTATCCGACGCCAATACACTGGGGGACGACAGGATATTCACCTTGTTTTCCGAGGCAAGGGTCGAAAGTGCATGGGTCCACCGGTCGGTCTGGCCGATAAGATATTGTAACCCGCTACTGCCCATGGACGCACTTAATAAAGAGGTGCTGAGATTTTCAGGACCTTTCACATAGCTCCATTCCACTCCGAGTTCGGTGGATTCGTCCAGTGAAATCTCGGCAATGATAACTTCAATCAACACCTGTCTGGGCAGCACATCCAACCGGTTCAATATGTTATCTATGATATGATAGTCCGACGGGACCGCTTCAATGATCAACGCATTCCGGATCGCATCTGCGGTCACTTTAATTTCTCCTCTCAAGGTGCCGGAACCCGTGGCTTCCCCGGCTTCATACGCCGCTCCTTTTTCATCGCGTTTGTTCTTCACCGGCTTCATGGCAAACGGGTTGGAACTGGCTTTGGGTTCGGTTTTTTCAGCCGTTTTTTGTGTATCTCCACCGCTTTTCTTTTCCGAACCGTTTTTATGGGAAAAAATCTTGTTCAAAAGTTCGGTCAATTCGTCAGCCTTTCCATTTTTTACCGAGTAAACATAGAGTTTCGGCTGGCTCATGTCGCTGGGGATGTCCAACATTTTTATGAATTCTTCGATTTTTTTAAACAATTTTAAGTTTTGACTGACGGCAAGGAGCATGTTGAGTCTATTGATGGCGATGAGTTTCATGTCTGCCCGATCTGATTGCTCATAGGAAGAAAGGATGTTGTTCAAAAGCGCGACCATTTCTTCTGCATCCATATAGTTTAAGCTATAAAACTGATGGGTTACCTTCTCGAACAGGTCGATATCGAATACATCCACCAACCGAAGCACTTTTAAGATATTAATGCCCTTGTCAACGATCAGAAGCGTGTTGGACGGGTCATATGAGATAATCGTTCCTTCAGACGACACAAAGGGGGTAAGGAGCTTTGTGATTTCCGCAGCAGATATGTGTTTCAGGGGAATGATCTGCATGATGACCCTTTGCCCCGGCGGCACTTCTTCTCCCTTGCGTCCGTAACGAGACAAAATGGGCAGGCGGGGCGCGTCTTTTAAGCCGGTTATTTTATAAAGTCTTCCCTCTTTTAATGCCGTAAGCCCATTTGCCTCGAGGATCTGGAAAAAAACCGGAAAAAGATCTGATTTTCTTAATGCGCCGGCAGTATGAATGGTCACTTTTCCCCGGACATTCGGATCCACGATATAATTAATGTTAAGGAGTTCCGCCAGGGTTCTGATGACTTCATACAGACCCGCATCATCAAAATTTAATACAATCTCTCCTTTTTCCGATGGTTCTTTCTCTGATGGTTCGTCCCCCGATTTCTGGAGTTCGGAGGGTGGCGCCGTGATGGTTTTATCAATGGGCTGTGTCGATTTTAAAGACGGTTTCTCTTTTGCAACCGGCAACGGTAAAGACTTTTTAAAGGCAGGTCCCACGATGGTTTTATTAATGGGTTGCGTGGATGTTAAAGACGTTTCCTTTTTTTCAATCGGCAATGGGGGAGACTTTTGGATGTCGGGCGGCACGATCCTCTGTTTAACGATCCCAAAAGGCGTTCGAACCATTCGGTACGGCTTGCCGTCATCCAAAATTAGATCCGGTTGGGTTTCCAGCGTTATGTTGTTTGGAGAAACGGGTGTTGAGATGCCTTTTACCTCATGAGTACGCGGTATCCGGCCCGCACAGCCCGTCACAAGGATGATGATACATAACCATACAACATAATTTAATAT
>CAYSYY010000566.1:0-2700 GCA_964435265.1 uncultured Gemmatimonadota bacterium | reverse complement strand
AGATAGCGTCCGGTCGTCTACTCGAAGACCTCGAACCAGCTCTCCTGATCCCACGCCGGGCGTCTCTCCCAGCCCCGCCAGTCGTCGGGCTCCTCCCACCCCTCCACCGGCCGGCCCTCGCCGGTGCGCAGCACCCAGATACGGCCGCTGCGGTCGGGGATGAGGGCGGCGAAATACGGTTTGGTCGCGGGGATCTCGGGCCCGTTCCAGGCCCAGCCTGGCCGGAAGTGGCGCATGATGGCGAAGACCCGCCGGGTGTGCCACTCCTTCTCGCCGGGGAGCACCCGCACCGGCTCGGCGCCGCGTTCGATCACGGTGCGCCGCCCGTCGGGATAGCGGATCTCGAAGTGGTACTCGGCGGCGTAGCCGGTGAGCAGCGCGCCATCGCAGGTGATGCTCCAGACCTCCTGCGGCCCGAAGGGGACCGGTTCGGGGCGGTACGACTCCCGGTCGGCCTGAGCGGTCAGGATGTAGTGCTCATGTTCGTATGCCGGCAGGTTCAGGGTGTCGGCGATCGCTCCGGTCGGGTCGATACGGTAGAGCACGTAGGTGGAGACGTATCCCATGTCGGTATCGGGAGCGCGGCGGTAGGTGAACTGGGGGATGATGGGTGCTCCTTCACGGGTGACGCGCAGTAACAGGTTCGAACCGCTCAATCCGCCCTGGAGTCCGGGACGCAGGGTTTCGAGGTACTCCCCGTCCAGGGTGAAGACGTGCAGCATGCCCTGGACGCTCTCCCGCACGATCAGGCGGCCGCCGGCCCGATCGATCCCCACATCGGTCGGCCAGGTCAGCTCGCCCGGGCCGCGGCCCTGACGCCCGATGTTCCGGAGGTGGTTGCCCGCGAAGTCGTACACCCGGATGGTGTAGTAAGCGACGTCGCAGACATAGATCCGGTCGGCGGCGGCATCCATGCCGACCACCTCGCCGAGCAGGTCGTTCTCCCCCCGGGTCTCGGTGCCGATCGCCGCCTCCTCGATGAGACGGCCGTCACCGTCCCACACCGAGCCACCGGTCGTCCGTACGGTGGCGGTCATCCCCTCCTGTTCGGTCGTGCCTTCCCAGCTGCCGGCTGCGGTCTGGTCGCCGGCCCGGGAGCGGCCGCAGGCGGGCAAGAGGAGCAGGAGGACGAGGGTGCGGGCGGTCGGACCGGAACGGGTGAAGCAACGGGCCATGTGGATTCTCCCGGATTGATGAAGTGATGTCCTCACAGATTCGAACAACGGGAACGCCCTGCCGGTTGCGGGAGAAGCGCTCGGAATGCAATCAGCGGGCGGTATCTGTATACTCATACGCGACGGCGCCGCCTCCAATTCGCTTTACCTGCAGGTATCTTCATGCCGCGTTTCATCCGTACCGATCCCGGTGTCGTATCTGGTCATGAGTGATCTGAGGGTGGATCCTCAGCGCCGGAGGGAAGGTCGATGCCCGAAGAGGAACTGCTGATCCGGGCCCGAACGGGCGACGCCGGGGCTTTCAACACCCTGGTGGAACACCACGCCGGAGCGGTCTGGAACTACCTGCGCCGGTTCATGCCCGCCGCCGCCGACTGCGAGGACCTCTTCCAGGACGTCTTCGTCAAAGCCTGGCTCAGGCTCGATGCCTTCGATCCCGGACGCGGCGCCTTCCGGACCTGGCTCCTGCGCATCGCCGCCACCACCTCGCTGGATGAGCTCAAACGCCGCCGGCGCGAGCGTACCCGGATGGACAGCTGGGCCGCGACCGCGGAGACGACGCACGAACCGGCGTATGTTTCCGGGACCGACCGCCCGGCCGCGGCGCTCCGGGCCGCCCTCGGATCGCTCCCCGATACCGAGCGACAGGTCGTCGTTCTCTCCTTCTACCACGACATGTCGATGCCCCGGATCGCCGCCCTGCTCGGCATACCCCTGGGGACGATCAAGTCGCGGATGCGCAGCGCCCTGATGCGCCTGAAGGAGCGAGCGCCCGTATTCAAGGCAGGTGATGTGTGATGAAGCACGTGAGCGAAGATGAGATCCTCGAGTACCTGAAGGGGGAAACCGGTCCGGAAACGACCGCGGCCATCCGCCGTCATCTGGAGGCGTGCGATACCTGCCGGTCCGCTCTCGCCGCCCTCGAGGCAACGGCGGCCTGGCTCGAACGCTGGCCGGATGAAGAGGTCCCCGACGGGGTGCTCGAACGGACCCGGAGCACGGTCGCCGCTCTGGCCCGGGACGCTCATCCGGTAACGCCGTCCGGTGAACGGATCCGGCCGTCGGCCCGGCCGGTGGGGGAGCGGTTCCGATCCGCCCCCCGCCCCTGGCCGGCGCGCCTGGTGACCGCCATGGCCGCCGTGGCCGCCGTGCTGCTGGTCCAGATCTTTCTCTGGAATCCCTTCGGGGGTTCGGTGAACATTCAGGGACTGCTGGCTCTGACCCCGCCCGCCATGGCCATGACCGCCGGTCAGGCGGTCCCCGATACGGTTCTGATCATCACCCTGCATCCCGACGGCACCGTGAGCACGCCCCTGGTCGCGGGACGGGTTTCCCTCGACGAGCTGACAACGGCGCTCACCCAGAGAGTCGCACCGGGAACCTACCGGGCGATCCTGCTGCTGGGCACTGATCCCGCGAATCCGGTCTCGATCCGGCTCAGCCGGTTCGATGATCTCAAGGAAGCCCTGGGGATCACCGCCCTGCATGTGGGCGGCGGCGTGGTGGGGGTGGCACCGTTCTTCTG
>CAYSYY010000565.1:0-2703 GCA_964435265.1 uncultured Gemmatimonadota bacterium | reverse complement strand
CTCTGCTGACTCCCTTCGTTGTCCGGCTCACCCGGCGCCATACCATCCGGCGGGGGAACTGGATCCGGCCGCTGTTCGCTCATTTCCTGCTGAGCCTGGCGTGGATGGTGATCTACTCGGCCTTCACGATTATGTACGCCATGCTGGCCTATAATATCCCCCGGCTGATGTTCGAGACGGTGTTCCACAAGATCCTCAACTTCAGGTTCTACATCGATTACTACATCTTCTGGGTCATCGTGGCCGTGGCCCACGCGGTCGAGTACTACCGTCTCTTCGTCGAGAAGGAGCGCACCGCCCAGCGCCTGCAGGCCCGCCAGGAGGCTCTGCACCGTCAGCTCGCCGAAGCGAAGCTCCAGTTCCTGCGGGCCCAGATCAATCCGCACTTCCTCTTCAACACCCTGAATGCCGTCACCGCCCAGATCCGCAAGGGCGAGAACGACGCGGCTGTCGCTCTGCTGGCCGGTCTGAGCGACCTGCTGCGACACGCCCTGGAGTCGGAAGGGCGGGCGCTGAGGCCGCTGGGGGAAGAACTCGTCTTCATCGAGAAGTACCTGCATATCCAGCGGACCCGTTTCCCGAACCGGCTCACCTTCGAGATCGACGTGGAACCGGCGGCCCGGGAGGTGCCGGTACCGGGTCTGGTGCTCCAACCGCTGGTCGAGAACGCCCTGGAGCACGGCGCCGCGGGCGGCCGGACCCCGTGCCGGATCGGCATCCGCGGTCGGGTGCAGGGCGACACCCTCTGTCTGGATATCGACAATACCGTTCCTCCTGAAGCGGAGAAGATCGACCGTACCGTTCCCCCCGGGGCGGAGAAGAAGGAGGGATGGGGGATCGGGCTGCGCAATACCCGGGAGCGGCTGGCCCTCGTCTACGGCGAAGCCTTCCGCTTCCGGGCCGAACCGGTGCCGGACGACCGCTTCCGGGTCCGTCTGCTCCTGCCTCTGACCGCGCCCGAGAACGGAGGGGATCGTGTCTGAGGCGATCCGGGTTCTGATCGTCGACGACGAGCCGCTGGCTCACGAGAGCATCCGGCTGTTGCTCGAGAGATATGAGGGGATCGTGGTGGTGGGGGCGTGCGAGAGCGGAGCCGAGGCGATCGCCGGTATCGAGCAGCAGTCTCCCGACATCGTCTTCCTCGACATCGAACTGGGGGACATGAACGGTTTCGATGTCCTGGCCGCCCTGGATCCGACCACCGCTCCGCCGGTCACCGTCTTCGTCACCGCCTACGACGCCCACGCCATCCGGGCTTTCGAGGTGAACGCCCTCGACTACCTGCTCAAACCGTTCGACGACGAGCGTTTCCACCTGGCTGTGGAGCGGGCCATGGGCCGGGTGCGCGAGAACCGCCTCGGCGACTACGGCGACCGGCTCCTGGCGCTGCTGCAGGCGCTGGGCCGGGGCGGAAGCGGGATCGGGACCGGTACGGACGGCGGCGGTGGTCGGGGGATACGCCGTTTCCCCGAGAAGCTGGCGGTTCGCAGCACCGGGCGGGTGGCCTTCGTGCCGTGCGAAGAGATCGACTGGATCGGCGCGGCGGGCAGCTACGTTGAGCTCCACACCGCAACCCGGACCCACCTGATGCGCGAGACCATGGCGCGGCTCGAAGAACAGCTCGATCCCGGATGTTTCGCACGGATCCACCGCTCGACCATCGTCAACGTCGGCCGCATCCGCGAGCTCAAGCCCCACCGGCGGGGTGAGTACCACGTGATCCTGCGCGACGGCACCCGCCTGAAACTCTCCCGCACCTACCGCGACCGGCTCGATCTCCTGCTGGGGCGATGACGACGTTCCGCAGCCGGGCCGCGATCGTTACGTCGCCCGAGCGGGGCGGAGATCAGGTCCTCAGCGCGACCAGGCGGTAGAGGAGGCTCTGCCTCAGCGATACCGCGTCGTTGGGACATAGTTCGTGACAGCAGTAACAGCGGATGCAGGTTCCATCGTCGATCCGGGCGGTCCCGCCCTCGCGGATCGTGATCGCGCCGACCGGACAGGCATCCCGGCACACCCCGCAGGCATCGCAGTCCTTCCCGATGACCGGCCGGACCGTCAAACCGCCTCTGAAGAAGGGGGACAGCGCCTTCTGCCACCAGGGCAGGCGCTCCAGACCGGTCCGGTCGGCCGCGGTGGCCGGGAGCTTCCACCCCGGGATGCGCAGCTCGCCCCGATCGGCTCCCCCGATCTCGATCTGGTCGAGGCGGTGCGGCTCGAGACCGCGGCGGGCGGCTTCAACGGTCAGCGGATTGTGCTCCGGTTCCAGACCCATGATTTCGGCCGCGACGACGTCCAGGGCCAGCGGACTGCGCGATGCCAGCAGCCAGCCGGCGTGACGCGGTGAGCCGCTGCTGGGGCCATCCCCCTCCATGCCGATGACGGCATCCATGAGGGTGAGGCGGGGCTGCACCCACGCCGCCAGGTCGAGCAGCATCCCGGAGAAGCGTAGCGCGTCCCCGAGCTTGGCGTGATATCCGGGTTTGGTGAGGCCGGGGATGACGCCGAAAAGGTTCTTCACCGCTCCGGTCATGGCGGTGAAGGTATGGGTCTTGAGCTTGCAGAGGTTGATCAATCCGTCGGCCTCGCGCACCGGGGTGATGATCTCGAAGCGCTTGATGAACTCCCCCTCGGGAAAGGACACGATACTGTGGCTGGTGTCGTAGCTCAGATCCACCCGGGCCGCCCGGGCGGCCCGCTCCA
>CAYSYY010000564.1:0-2710 GCA_964435265.1 uncultured Gemmatimonadota bacterium | reverse complement strand
CGACGGTGACCTGCCCGTCCCCCTGCCCATGGACCGCGGCGTGTCGGGCATGATCAGCCAGGACGGGTCGCGGGTGGCCTTCAACCGGAACGGCTTCACCTACTGGCGCAAGGGCTACCGCGGCAACAACAACACCGACATCTGGGTCATGCCGGTCGCCGGCGGAGAGATCCTGCAGCTCACCGATACCAACATCCGCGAATTCCGCTCCCACACCCAGGACGCCCACCCGATGTGGGGCTCAGACGGGATGATCTACTTCATGAGCGAGCGGGACGGGATCTTCAACATCTGGAAGATCTCCCCGCAGGGAGGGGCGCCGGTGCAGGTCACCAGCCACGCGGCCGACGGGGTGCAATATCCCTCGATCAGCCCCGACGGGCGGACCATCATCTATGAGAACGAGTTCGAGCTCTGGACCCTCTCGGTGCCCGATGGTCAGCCGCGCAAGATCACCATCGAACTCGATTTCGATCCCAAGTACAACCTGGTGGAGTACCAGGCGACCGAGAACGAAGCCGACGGCTTCACCCCCGGCCCCGATGACGATTACCTGGCCGTCGATTACCACGGCGAGATCTTCATCGTGCCGACCGATGCCGACCTGGGCGAGAAGACGCAGGTGACCGCCTCGGGGTGGCGGGAGCGCTACGAGACCTGGTCGCCGGACGGCAACTACATCGCCTATGTTTCCGACGAGGGGGGGGATGACGAGGAGATCTGGCTGTATGAAGTGGCCACGAAACAGCGCCGGCAGGTCTCCGATCACGAATCATCCAAATCCAACCTCATCTGGTCGCACGATTCCTCGATGCTGGCCTTCGTCGGCTCCAACCGGCTCTTCATCGTGGATGTCGAGCAGGGCAGCAGCCGCGAGATCGCGTACAACGAGGCCGGGGGCTACGGTCCTGATTCCTTCAGCCCCGACGATAAGTGGCTTCTCTACTCACGCGGCGACGTGCATCAGAACAACGATCTCTACCTCTACAATCTCGCCGACGGGCGAGAGCTCGATGTCACCCCCAATCCCTGGCGGGAGGGCTCGGGGGAGCTGACCCCCGACGGCAAGACCCTAGTCTTCACCTCCAACCGCGACGGCGGGGTCACCCACCTCTTCGCCGTCTCCCTTGCCCGTCTGACCGAAGACCCTGATGATCCGCTCGTGCGGCAGCGGCGGGAAGCGGCGCAGGCGGCCGGGAGTGGCGAACGCGGCGCCGAACGCACGGCCGGGCGCAGCGGCACCGAGCGCACCACCGAACGCAGCGGCCGCCGGACCGATCGCGGGGCGCAGGCCGGAGAAGAGACAGAGACGCACGAGCCACTGCAGATCGACCCCGAGGGGATCGACCGCCGGGCCCGCCAGCTCACCCGGGGCGAGAACGGGGTCTCGAACTTCTTCATCTCCGCCGACGGCGAGACGATTTACTTCGTGTCGAGCGATGACGCCGGCCGGGGGCTGTTCTCGATCGGCATCGACGGTGAGAACCGGCGCAAGGTCACCGACGGGGCCTTCTCCGGTCTGACCCCGGCGGGCGACCGCCGTAGCGTGTACTACCGGCAGGGCGCCAACATCTACCATATGCCGATCCAGAACCGGCAGAAGAGCCGGATCGACTTCGCCTTCACGGTCACGGTCGACCTGCCGGCCGAGTGGCGCCAGGTCTTCTTCGAGGCCTGGCGGGTCATGAAGTACCGCTTCTACGATCCGAACATGCACGGCCGCGACTGGCGCGCCATCCGCGACAAGTACGAACCGCTGCTGGCGTACGTGGGTATGACCCAGGATGTCAATGACGTGGCCAACGAGATGATCGGCGAATTGAACGCCTCGCACACCGGGGTGAGCGGCGGTCCGCGCGGCTATGAGGCCCCTGCGACCTACCGGACCACCCAGCCCGGCTTCGAGATGGAGCCGGCCGGTCAGGCGTTCCGGATCACCCACATCTACCAGGACGGCCCGGCCGATCACGAGTGGGTCGACCTCAACGTGGGTGACTACGTGCTGGCCATCGACGGCCAGGAGATCCGGCCGCCGCAGAACTACTGGCAGATCCTCAACCACACCCTGAACGACTACGTGACCTTCACGGTCTCGAGCTCGCCGCGCGGCGGATCAGACGCCCGCGAGGTGCGTATCCGCACGGTCGGCAACGTGCGCAACATCCAGTACGAGGAATGGGTCAAAACGCGCCGGGAGATGGTCGAGGAGTGGTCGGGCGGTCAGATCGCGTATGTACACATCCGCTCGATGAACCAGCCCTCGCTGACCGTGTTCGAGAACGAGGTCAACCAGTACTGGGACGCCAAGGGGATCATCGTGGACATCCGCTACAACGGCGGGGGGAACACCGACCAGCAGATCCTCGACATTCTCGAACGCCGGCCCTATGAGTTCTGGAACTCGCGCTGGGGAGCCCGTGAGTGGGGCCGCCGGCCGCGTCAGGCCATCGCGGGGCCGAAGGTGATGCTCATCAACTGGCGCTCGGCGTCTGATTCCGAGGTCACTCCCCAGGGTTTCCGCGACCTGAAGCTGGGCAGCATCGCCGGCACGCCCACCTACGGGGCGGTGATCGCGACCGGTTCCTACCGGCTCATGAACGGCGGTTCGATCCGCACGCCGGGTTCGCTGGTAGTGACCTGGGATCCGACCCATCCGAACAACTACGGGATCAACCTGGAGAACTACGGGGTAGCCCCGGACGTCTGGGCC
>CAYSYY010000563.1:0-2719 GCA_964435265.1 uncultured Gemmatimonadota bacterium | reverse complement strand
CATCACCTCGGAACACATCGACGACACCGCCCTGGACCTGGCCCTGAAGAAGGTCGTCCAGAACATGCTGGTCTACGCCACCCCGCTGCACCTCTATCTCTCCGAACACGTGGGACGGCCGCTCTACACCACCACCATCCCCGAGTACCACGAGCTGCTGGAGAAGCAGATCCAGGACGTGGTGATCATTTCCGAGCTACTCGGCGCCCGACGCATCCTGGGCGGGGAGAAGCTCTTCGCCCGCTTCCAGGACGAGATCACCTCGCGCTACTACTACCACCCCGATCGGGACATCCGGTATCACGAGGGGTTCCTGCGCGGGATCCTGGGGGAGGCCCGGGCTCTACTGGTCACTCCGCTCGACACCGAGACCATCAGCCCCAAAGAGGATGCCCTGCGCATCATCAAGTCGCTGCTCACGGCCAAAAAGGTGGTTCACGGGCTGCCGGAGGTGAACGCCTGGGACATCATCACGGCCCTGTTCGAGGAAGAGCCCCACCTGCGTTCGCAGTACGAACTGCTCTTCAAGACCCTCGCCTTCATCGAGCTCTTCAAGTTCCAGCTGCAGTACTACATCGTGCAGGAGGACTCCCTCCGTCTGGCCGAGATCGATCCCAACGCCCTCGCCCTGATCGCTGCGAAGATGGGGTACGAGCCGATCGGCACGGTGGGTGCCTGGGACCAGCTCATCATCGACTATTACCGCAACCTGAAGGAGGCCCGCCGGATCTGTGATTTCCTGCTCGAGGACGTCTCCGGCCACCTGCAGGAAGTCTCGATCTTCATGAAGATGTTCCGCCAGGCGGGTCCGGTGAGCCCGCAGAGCCGGTATAAGGGGAACCTCGCGGTCGATTTCATCCGCACCGCCCGCTTCTTCACCGGAACGCGGTACTGGGAAGATATCCTCAATCTCATCTCCTCCGACACCGATCTGCTGGATGTCTTCATCGCGGGGTTCGAGGGGCTGGGGACGTGGGAGCAGGAGGACGTCATCGCCGAGTACATGGAGTGGGCCAAGTACTCCCCCATCACCATCATGCGCTTCATCACGATCCTGAGCCGGCGGCAGGAGAATGTGATCGGTGAGTCGGTCGCCGAGCGGATGAGCCGGGCCTTCCTGAAGGAGATCGAGGAACTGCCCTACATGGCCGAGCGGCTCTGCAAGATCTTCAGCCACTACCCCGGGTACATCCACGAGTTCCTGCAGTACCTCCCGGAGCAGAACTTCCCCGACCTCTACCGCACCCTCGCCCGCCCGGTCATCGACGACCGGTACGAACGCTACCGCAGCCAGCTCCGGGAGCTCTGTGAGATCCACGAATGGAGCGGCCAGTACTTCCACCGCTTCTTCTCCCGCGTCCTCTCCCACCACCCCGAGTACCTGCAGTCGCTCACCAGTCCGCATGAACTCTACGAGATCGCAACGGGGCAGCTCGCTCTGGTGGACGTCCATCCCACCGCCGAAGGGAAGAAAAAGGCCCTCGGCGACTACTATGATCTGGAGTTCCTGCGCATCGGCATCGGCACCATGCACGGGGCCGACCTGCGGGTCACCAACCGCGAGTTCACCGTCTTCTGCGACAACTACATCCAGAAGCTCTTCGATGTGTGCGCCGAGGAGGTCGAGCGGGAAAGCACCGGAGTCCTGCCCGATACCGACTCCTTCGCCATCCTCGCGGCGGGGGGGCACGCCCGGGAGCAGGCCTATGACGACGACTACGACCTGATCGCGGTCGCCGATACCGACGACTCCGAGGTCCTCCGCCATGCCACCCGGATCGTCACCCGCATGAACCGCGAGATCCTCAAGCGCGGCTTGCTCCCCCACTACCGCCTGGGCGAGATCCTGGACGGCTTCGTCACCCCGTTTTCCCGTCTGGAGGAGTACCTGACTTCCGGGGGTGATGAGAGCTTTATCGACCTCTCCCAGCTCCTGGGCTCGCGCATGCTGGTGGGTTCGAGTGTGATGAAGGATCAGGTGAACAAGCGCATCCTCGACGCCTTCATCTTCACCCGGCGCACCGAGTATATCGGCCGCATGATCCGGGAGATCCGCAACCGGCAGGACGTGGTGGGAGTCTGCGATGCGGCGACCTGCAACCTGAAGGAGACGATGGGGGGGTTGCGCGATATCGAAGCGGTGGCGCTGATGCTCAAAGCCTGGCTGGGCATCCACGCCCCCATCTCGCAGGACTTCTTCCACGAGATCCGGCCTCAGGTATCCGCAGTGGCCGACGAGCTCGACAGCCTGAACCGCTCCCGCTACTACCTGCGCACCATCCGCGACCTCTACCGCATCACGGTGGCGGCCGAGGACAATATCAATCCCGACTACCTCGACCGGGTCGCCACGATCTTCCGCGAGAGCAACCGGCCGGAGTGGAGCAACGCCGGCCTGATCATGGGCCAGATCCGCACCACCCTGTTCAACTCCGCCGAGGCGATCGACCGGGTGATCGGATTCCTCGAGACCTCGCTCGATTGAGTACACCGTTCCGTAAGTACGGTTACGTACCGAGAGGGCCGAGGCGTCCGGCCGCATTTTCCCCGACAGGTAACCTTGAATAATTAAAGATATCT
Organism: uncultured Gemmatimonadota bacterium; assembly: GCA_964435265.1. GTDB lineage: Bacteria > Blakebacterota > Blakebacteria > Blakebacterales > Blakebacteraceae > CAYSYY01. Next base: position 139 of record CAYSYY010000563.1, on the reverse strand, counting down.
GATAATAATAGCCTTGTATTATTAAAGACTAATCATTATTATAACCCTGTATTATTGATAATAAATGGCGCTATCCCCTGTGAAGGTGCCTTGTAACCCTTAGCTGCCGGCATCCGGGAGCACAGGAATGCCAGGGGGG
>CAYSYY010000562.1:0-2723 GCA_964435265.1 uncultured Gemmatimonadota bacterium | reverse complement strand
GACGCCCTGGTTGAGGAAATCGATCAGGCGCACCACGCTGGCCAGGCGGCCGCAGGCATGGCCAAGGGCTAATTCCTTGACCCGCAACAACATGACGCCCCGGGCGGCGGCTTCATCCAGCGGTGGGCCCACGCCGGCCGCATGGCTCATGAGGATATTGGTCTGCACCGACGTCAGATCGACGCTGAACCCCTCCAGGGCGTTCACGGCCTCGGCCAGACGCCGGGCGTTGGCATGGTCATCGGCCAGCCGCTCGACGTTGTGTTCCAGGGCCCACAGCCCCGCGGCTGCGAGAATACCGGCCTGCCGCATCGCCCCGCCGAACCGCTTACGCACCCAGACGGCGCGGTCGATGAACTCGCGCGAGCCCACCAGAACGCTCCCTACCGGCGCTCCCAGGCCCTTGGAGAGGCAGATCGAGATCGAGTCGAAGGGCGCCGCCCACTCCGCCGGTCCGATGCCGGTCGCCACCACGGCGTTGAAGAGCCGGGCGCCGTCGAGGTGCATCGGGAGGTCCCGCTCCGCGGCCACCGCCCGGATCCGGGCGATCTCATCGAGCGGGAAGATCGTGCCCCCCGCTTTGTTATGAGTGTTCTCCAGCGAGATGAGCTGGGTCTGCGGGTAATGGATCGAGACCGGGCGGACCGCCTCGGCCACCTGCTCGGCGGTGATGACTCCGTAGGGTCCGTCCTGCAGGTTGAAGCCCACCCCGCTCACGGCCGGAGCCGTGCCCCCCTCGAAATTGAAGACGTGGCTCCAGCGGTGGCAGATCACCTCCCCTCCCGGCGAGGTCCAGGCGTTCACCGCCACCTGGTTGCTCATGGTACCGCTCGCCATCCAGAGGGCGGCCTCCTTGCCCAGGCGTTCGGCCAGGGTCGCCTGAAGACGGTTGACCGTCGGATCTTCCCCGTAGACGTCATCCCCCACCTCGGCCGCGGCCATGGCCCGCCGCATCGTCTCACCCGGGCGGGTGACGGTATCGCTGCGCAGATCTATCGGTGTCACGGCTTCTCTGCTCCCCTGCCCGGCCGATCGCAGCGGCGGTCCGCTCAGAGATCGATATCGCCGAAGGTGCCGGGATCGATCCGTTCCAGCCGCTGCCGCAGCCGGTCGTAGCGTTCGGGATCGGAGTCGGGATCCACTCCGAATTCCTCCTGGAAAACCGAATCTGAAACGAAGATGGGAGAGCCGGTGCGCAGGGCTATGGCGATCGAGTCGGAGGGACGGGCGTCGATCTTGAGGACCGTTCCCTCCCCCTCCAGCACCAGCTCGGCGAAGAACGTGTTGTACTGCAGGTCGGAGATGACGACCCGCTCCAGGTGCAGGCCCGCGCCGTCGATGACCCGCTCGATGAGGTCGTGGGTGAGCGGGCGGGGCGGGCGTACCCCGGCCAGTCCGATGGCAATGGCGTTGGCTTCGGCCGCGCCGATCCAGACCGGCAGGAGACGGTCGCCGTCGAGCTCCTGCAGGAGGACGACGGGCGAGTCGTTGGTGGTGTCGACGGCAAGACCGCTGACCGTGAACTGCCGCATCGGTCGTCTCCTCGGTCGTTCCCGGAGCTCAGGCTTCTTCGGGGATCTCCGGCGCCTCCTCGACCTGTTTCTTCTCCACCTGGAGCCTGATCACGGGCTGGACATCCCGGTGCAGCCGGATCGGGATCTCGAAGGTCCCCAGCTCCTTGATCGGATTATCGAGCATGATCTGGCGCCGCGGGAAGCTGAAACCCCTCTCCGCCAGCGCCTCCATGATCATCTGGCTGGTCACCGAACCGTAGAGCTGGTCCTCCTCGCCGACCTCGACGGCGATGTGCAGCTCCACCCCGGTGAGCCGGTCGACCATGGTCTCGGCATCGGCCCGCTCCTTCTCGGAGCGCGCTTCGGCGGCCCGGGCGATGTCCTTGAAGGTCTTCAGGTTACCCCCCGTCGCCTCCAGGGCGAGTTTGTTCGGGATCAGGTAGTTCCGGGCGTACCCGGCTTTGACCTGGACCACCTCCCCCACCTCACCGAGATGGGGGATGTCCTCCCGAAGGATCACTTTCATCGTTCCCCTCCTCTGTATCCTCCGCTGTATCTTCTGTACCCTCCCCCGCCGCGCCGGCCATGAGCCGGCGGAAGGGGATAACGGTCTCCAGAATCCCCAGGACGATGGGGATCGGGAAGAAGCCGGCCAGCAGCAGCGCGGCGAGCAGCCGGATGAGCCGGCCGGTCCCCCGCACTTCGAAACTGTACCAGATGATCGCGAACCCCTGGATGAAGTAGAGGAACGCGATCACGATGGCCGCATTCGCGGCCGCCCGGGCGACACCACCTCCCGACACGAGGGCGACCAGCAGGCTCAGGGCGAACGGACCCGCGAACCAGCGGGGCAGTTCCCAGCACGAGAATGCCTCCATCCCGGTCGCGATCTTGAACCCGGTGCGCGCCAGCCACCAGACGGTCACGGCCAGGGCCATCAGCCCCGTCATGATCGCCGTGACGGCGACTTGTGAGGGCAGGGTCGTAATGACCAGTTCGACGCCCTGCTTGAACTGCGCTTCGAACCCGGCCGGATCGAGCCCGAGGGTCTGCAGCAGGGCGGCGTAGGAATCCCACCCGAGCAGCAGCTGTTCCCTCAGGGCGTCCGTGCCCATGACCGCGAATCCCAGTCCCAGCGCGGCCAGATACGGCAGCGCCACCGCCGCGGCGGTCAGCCGCCAGTCGCGTCCGCTGCGCAGGCCGGCGTCA
>CAYSYY010000561.1:0-2735 GCA_964435265.1 uncultured Gemmatimonadota bacterium | reverse complement strand
CCAGTTTGCCGCCGCTCTGTTCGGCGATCCACTGCCCGACCGCATAACCGTGCATTGCTCCCCATTTCAGGGTCTGGAGCACCATCAGCTCCAGGGTGCCGACATAGAGATTGCTCCGTCCCATCGTATCTCCCCTGTGCTCTTTTCGATCAGTCTGTCGGTCACGCATGCCTCGTCCGGACGGTATCTGGTATCTCATCATCCGTCACGAAGGGCGCAGCCTCTCAATTACTTCAGAGACCCCGGCGAAACCCCTACACAGATTATACCTACGCAGATTAGGTGTATTGGTTTCACGAGATATCCATTGCGATACACTTCTTCACTCAATACACGAATCCCAGCGCGATGCTGACCATCGCTGACCGCAATCCGACCGGTTCGAAGGTGTAGTGAGCCGTAGCCTGGCATACATGCCAGCCGATCGCCCAGAACAGATCCCGGTTCCGGATCACGATCAGTAGGGAATGACCGTCATTCGGTCTGACGAATCCTTCAAAATACAGATCTTTCTGCATCTCCCAGGTTGACCAGTTGAAGCCGCATGAGACGATCACCTCCAGGGGGAGGGAACGGATCCGGTACGTCAACGAGGGACCGAGATACAGGAGGTTGTGCCGGATCCATCCATCCTGGACATAATGATGGCCGGGGCCGTGTTCATATTCATAATAGCTGTCCCGGGGCAGGGAATATTCCTGCCGGCGCACGAGACCGAGCAATCCCTGGATCATCACACCTGTGCGCAGCCGGCGTGTGTCAATGGTCCGACTGTCATGGAGCAGCAGAGTGAGGGTCAGCGAGTGGCCATGCTCAAGACCGTAGCCGTAACCGCCGTACCTGTACCCGCCTGTGTCCATGCTCAATCCCAGACCGGCACTCAGACAGAGCCGGGTGCTGTCCGTCAGAACGATGCAGAACGTTTCGCCGGAGTTGCTCTGAGCCGAAGTCTGCGCGGGTAGCCCGGGAACCGGGAGCAGCAGCAAAATCGGCAGGGCGAGCATGGGGACGGGAGCCGGTCGGAGGTATCTGATCATGGCCATACCATCTCTGCAGCGGAATATCTGCCGAAATCGCCTGCTGACCTCTCCCCTGCAGGGAGAACGATGTTGGGACAGGGAGTGTTGACCGGTACCGCCTTCGGTATATGACGTTGACGATGATGCGGGGCAGGGCACACTTTAGCAGGGCCTGAGAGGCCTGAATCGTGACATCCGCGGAGGGGTGCCTGAGAGGTCGAAAGGGGCGGTCTCGAAAACCGTTGTAGCTTCGGCTACCGGGGGTTCGAATCCCTCCCCCTCCGCCAGAGATCACTATTCCATGCACATCCGGGACCGCCTGCCACTCATCGAGCAGGACCGGCTCGTCAAGGTACCTGAGGGCGGCGTCTGGATCTGCCCTGAACGCGGCTGTTTCATCGGGTCGATCAAGGGAGATGATGGTCTTGATAATCCCGATCTCCCACATCATTCAGTCCCGTTTTCACGCAACCGGGTAAGGATACGTGACAGGTCCTGCTGCCTTTCTTCCTGCTGGTTTTCGAGACGCCGATCGCGGTGGCGGCACCCTGTTGCTGACCGCCACCCTGGCGGCCTTCGCCGGGGCTTTCGCCGGCCGCTACCTGCTTGAGAAGACCACCCTGCGCGGCATCAGGATCCTGATCGGCGCGCTCATGCTGCTGACCGGGGCTCTGGTCGCGGCCGGGATCATCTGATCCGCTCGGCCCGGTACTCCTGCCCCGCCTGGTGAATGGTCAGGGCGATGACCTCGCCCGCATCGCTGCGGGCGAACGTCACCTGGGCGTCGGCCACCCGCAGGAAGAAGGCGTCCGCGGCCTCGGGGAAGATCTCCACCCTCTCCTGACCGGCGACCTGCAGGAAGAGATGCGCGTCCTCGCAGGTGACCGTGATGACGGTTTCGGCATCGAGCCGGTAGCGGCCGATATAGTCGGCCAGGACTGCCGGATCGATGGCGATCGCCTGCCGGGTGACGGCAACGGTGTAGTTGACGCCCTCGATCAGGCGATCGAAGACCACGAAATCCCGCAGGGGGAGCTTGGGGGGGGAATCGGGCCATTCAAGCGGTACGCCGATGGGGGTGATGCAGATACGGGTGAAGCAGTCGGGGATGCCGAGCACCTCGCGGGTCACGGCCTCGGGGATGGCGTCGGTGATGAAACAGGTGCCGTAGCCCAGGGCGCGGGCCGCCAGCATGAGGTAGCCGGCCGCCAGGGAGCCGTCATAGCGGTTGTACGACGGGTAGCGGGAGTTGTCATCGGTCAGCACGACCACGTAGACCGGCGCCGAGAGGTAGTTGCCGAAGGTCTGCTCGTACCGGGTTCGCAGGGCCGGTTCGGAAGCGGGATCGAAATCGGGCCGCCGCCGGGCGGCTGCGAGCGAGGACTCGATGCAGGCGTCGCGCAGGGCATCGATCTTCGACCGGTCGGTGATGACCAGGAACTTCCACGGTTGCTGGTTCCCCGAGGTGGGAGCGCTGCGGGCTGCATCGAGGATGCGCATCAGGTGCTCGTCGGGGATCGGCGTGGAGAGGTATTGCCGGACCGAGCGGCGGCTGTGGAAGGTGTCGAAGATGCCTTCCTGTTCAGGGGTGTACCGGACCGGTCCGCTGACGTCGTCGTCGGTCAATCCCAGTGCCGGCAGGTCGGTCGGCTCGCCCTGGGTCAGGGTGAGGTTGGCGAAAGTCCCGCCGGAGGTGTTGCCGACCCACAGGCCCAC
>CAYSYY010000560.1:0-2736 GCA_964435265.1 uncultured Gemmatimonadota bacterium | reverse complement strand
CGTGAGAACGCACACGGCTACAACCTGCTGCAGGATCTGGAGGAGTTCGGTTTCGAGCCCGACGGACTGGATCCGAGTCTGGTCTATCGGGCGCTGCGCGATATGGAAGACGAGGGACTGGTGCATTCGACCTGGGATGAGGAGAGCCTCGGACCACAGCGGCGGGTCTATTCCCTGACCGGCGACGGTCACGACGCGCTCACCGCCTGGGTCAAGGACCTGGAGAGAACGCGGGAGGAGATCGACCGCCTCCTCGCCGCGCTGCACCCACGCGGTCGGTGAAGACGAGCCGGGCGGCCGTGAAAGACACGGCGCCCGATGAACGGTACGAATTCGGACATGACACAGCAAAGGTGGTGAGTATCATGCCGTGGGGAGACAAGACAGGACCTGAGGGCAAGGGCCCGAAGACCGGGCGTGCGGCCGGTTACTGCGCCGGCAGCGATCAACCGGGATTCGCCGATACCGAACCCCGTCGCGGCGGCGGCCTGGGTTTCGGCGGCGGTCGCGGTGGTCGGGGTCGCGGCGGCCGGGGCCGCGGCGGCCGGGGAATCGGCCGCGGATTCGCGGGCCGGGGACGCGGTTTCAGGTTCTGGCAGAGACCGGTTCAAGACGAGGAGACGGAATAGATGCGGATCGCGGTGCCCGCCGAGGGCGACGGAGGGATCACGAGTACGGTCAGCCATCATTTCGGGCGCTGCCCGTTCTTCGTGCTCGTGGAGGTGGAGGAAGGCACGATCGGAGCGGTGGAGAAGGTGGACAATCCTTTCTTCGGCTCGCATGCGCCGGGCCAGGTGCCCGGATTTCTGCATGAGCAGAACGCCGACCTGGTCCTGACGGGGGGCATGGGACAGCGTGCCCTGGCTTTCTTCGCCCAGTACGGGATCGAGATATGCAGCGGAGCGACCGGAACGGTTCAGGAGGCCGTCACGGCCTGGCTGGACGGCCGGCTGCGGGGTTTTGAGCCCTGCGCCGAGAGCGTGCGCCATGCCGGTCGGCACGATCACGGATCCGGCGGGCACCGCGATTCCGGTCACGCTCATCACCACGGACCGGTGTCATGAAGGTCATCATCCCCATCCTGTCGGATAGTCTCGATGCGATCGTGGATGAACGTTTCGGTCGTGCCTCCTTCTTCGTGCTGGCTGATACCGAGAGCGGGGACCGGGAGGTTATCTCCAATCCGGCCGCGGTGGAGACGAGCGGGGCCGGCGTACGCGCTGCCCGGCTGGTGCTCGATCGCGGCGCCGGAGCCGTCACCTCCGTTCACCTGGGACCGAAGGCGGAAGAGGTGCTGAGGGCAGGCGGGGTGGAGATTTACCTTCTCCCGCCCGGAGAATTCACGGTGGACCGGGTACTCGAGCTCTTCGCCGCCGGCGAGCTCACACGGGATTGAGAGGAGGGATCCCGCCCGAGGGCGGATGCTCCTGCCACCAGGCGCGGATGATCTCCTCGATCCGGCTCATGGTGAAGCCGTAGCTGCGGCGCAGCCAGCCGAGCCGCTGGGTCGCAGCCCCCGCTTCCGTAATGCCCAGCTCTGACAGGATATGGCTCTCCGGCACCTCGTATCGTGCGGCTATCTCCCGCAGGGACATGTACCCCTGGATGAGCAGAGTATGCTCCTGCTCGTGCGGGGGTGCCGATCCGCTGGCGATCGTGTCGGCAGCTGCAGAGTGCTCTCCGGTCGCCGTCGGATCCACGGCGGCTGTCCGTTCTCCGGACGGCCGGTCGACGGGCCGCTCCTCCGACGAGGCCGGCGATGGGGGGACCTCCGCCCGGGCCCGGCGCCCCAGTCCGATCCCGGTGCTGTCGGCCCGGGCGAACTGGCGCATCGGCTCCCGCTGGGCCAGCTCGGGCTTGACGAGCAGAGGGAAAGCGATTAAGACGACGGAAGCCAGGAGGAAGAGCCAGCCGGTGGCGACACGAACCCGGCGCGAGGCGATTAAGTTCCGGAAGAGGCAGACAACCTGGTTCCAGTGCAGGATGAGATGCAGGGCCAGCAGAGTGAGCAGGACCAGCGAGATGATGAAGTGGATCCGGCCCCAGACATGCCGGTCCATGCCCAGGAAGAGTGCTTCCACCTGGCTGCCGTATTTCAGCTGGGCTTCCCGGCCGGGCAGCAGGACGTACTTCATGAGCAGCCCGATGCCCGCCACAGCCATCATCAGCAGGAACATCGCCCCGTCGATGAGGTAGTTGAGCTTCCACTTCGTTTTCATGATCCCTCTCCCCCGATGATGAAAGACACGGGTTCTCGATCGTGTTTCCAGGTCGGTTCCAGGTCGGGCTGAACGGGGTGGGCGGAAGGCTCCTCTCCAGTATCGGTTACTTGACCGGCGGGGGCAAATGATTCCTCCCGGCGGTACATCCGACGTCTGTCTCAGGACGCGAGAACGGAATCGAGGATAAATCGGACCTCCGGGTCGGAAATTATTGACACCGGGACGGCGGTGCCTATTCTACCTGCAGTCCGCCCGATAGGAACGTCATGCTGCAGAAACCGCTGCTCCTGGTCATCGACGACGACGAGGCGGTCCGCCGCTCGTGCCGGGCTGTGCTCGCCGGTGATCTCTATGAGGTGGCGGAGGCGGCCGACGGGCGTTCCGGCCTGGAGCTGATCCGCGATCTGCGCCCCGATGTCGTCTTCATCGACCTGAAGATGCCGGGGCTGAGCGGCATCGACGTGCTGCGCGAGATCGGCGAGATCGATCCCGGCATCATCCCCATCATCATAAC
>CAYSYY010000559.1:0-2751 GCA_964435265.1 uncultured Gemmatimonadota bacterium | reverse complement strand
TGCCTGGCAGGGGGAGGTGGAGCGACTAATCCTCCCTCAAATCCCCACGTGGGGAAAGACGGAGATTGACTGAGATCGGCAGCCCTCACTCCCGCAGAGGGCATCAGCTGTAGGTGGGAAAAGACGGCGAACACAGAGAGAGCCAGCGCTTTGCTCGCTGGCCCTTTTCCTATGTCAGCTGTTTCCGCTTGCGTATGCAAGAGGACGGAAGTACAAGACGGGCAGTCAGGATGGGGACAGTGGTTCGTGATGTTGTGTCTATCAGCACCTGCGTTACCTGACAGGCATTCCAGACACCTTCGTGAGTAAGCCCGGCGGTTCCGGACGGGCGCGATGCTGCGAAATGGCTGCAGCACACGCTAGCGGTCTAGTAGAACTGCTACTGGCCAGATCGTGCCATCTCCCATGAGTCTCGTGCCATCCCGGTTCCACACAACATATACGCCGTGTAGCCGAGAGAATCGTGCCTGGAGTTCCAGCACACTGTCTCCCTGCGGATCGTATAGCCCGATAGATCCCCAGCTGCTGCCTATAGCTATAACCTCGCCGCTCGGGCTCCACGCTACAGAACTCGCCCGGTCGACTTCGATCGTGTTCAGCACCGAACCGTTCTGCACATCCCAGACTCGTGCCACCCGGTAGTCGGCCGAAACTAGCCGTGAGCCATCCGGGCTCCACGTGATCGAGCCCACCGAGTCGCAGTCAGAGTGCCTGAATAGGGAGACCGTGTCACCCGTGTCGATATTCCAGACTCGAACAGCTTTGTCCTTGCCTACCGTTGCCAGAAGGTTGCCATCGGGACTCCAAAGCATCGCTGGTTCGGCGCTATCGCGAACCTCGTCGTCGAGCGTAGCAAGGTCGGCACCAGTCTCCACATCCCAGATCAGCACTGAGTCTCGACCTCCACATGCCAGTCGCCTCCCATCAGGATGCCACGCCACAGTGTAGAAGGACTGTTCTTCGTCTCCCTTTGCAGCTGTAACGTTGCCAGTACTTATATCGATGACATAGACGACTCTACGAATGAAATCTGTCGCGACTACGGCTAGGTAGTTACCGTCGGGCGACACGGCCACATCCTCAAAATCGTCGTCGGAGTTGAGATCGGGTGCCTCCAGGGAGGTCACTCTTAGGTCTTGTGTCGTGTCTCTGAAGGCAATCTTGGCGCCACGCCACAAGGCGGTTGCCGATATGAGATGAACGTTGTCAGGACTCCATACGTCTCCGCCCACTGCCAGGACTGCATCCTGTACGTTAGCCCCAGTGAAATCAGCGTCAGCGGTCCATAAGCTTTCCGCGAGGGACTCGCCGTCACAACGCAGCCCCGATGCGCCGCTCAGGTTGGCGTTGCGAAGATCTGCATCCACAAGGTAAGTGCCCGATAAGTTGGCGCCGCTCAGGTTCGCTCCAACCAGTTTGGCCTTGGTGAGGTCTGCCGAGCTCAAGTCCGCGTTGCTGAGATCAGCGTCACTAAGGTCAACCTCCACCATGTTAAGCTTGCTCAGATTGCATCCCCAGAGATTCGCACCAGGAACGAGGTCGGAATGGTTCCCTGCCTCGATTCGACCTCGCACGGCTAGGCAGTCGACGACTGACTTGTCTGACCCAGACGCCGCGCCCTTGGCTGACGACTGGGCATATTCCCCAATGCGGAAACACCAGTAGGGTATCTCTATCGGTGACTTGAGGGGATCACCTTGTACGAGGCAGTAGACACCAGGATCAAGAGGATCCTCGGGGCGGATTTCCAGGATCCCTTCCTCCTGAGGTGTCACATCGTAGGGGATCGGCATTCCTACGCCGATGCCTTGCCGCAACCTCAGGTTGCTGGTGTTTGCCTCTTCGTACCACAGAACGATCGAGGGATGTGAGTCGGGCGCCTCGGGAATACCTCTATCGTTGAAGTCTACTGGTCCACCGTTGTACTGCTCCATCTCAATCAACCGGCTGCCATCTTTGAGGAATCCTCCGTAGTGTGGAGGCTTGGAAGAACCTGGCCCCCGACACGAGAGCTGCGCTGCCAAAATGAGTACTATTCCTAGTGTGGTGATCCATCTGCGTTTCATAGCGGCTGCTCCTCTCTTCAGTGCACTGAGACGCCCAGCTTGAAGGCCATGCAGAACCCCACAGCCACTACCAACAGGCCAAGACTGCCACATAAAGGCAGCTCTGACACACTGCCTTCCTCTTCGCCGACCCAGTCAATCCCCACAGCATCGAATGCCACGGTGGCGTTGGGACCACTCGTCTGGCTGCTCAAGACAAGGTACTCGTCTCCCTGCGCCTGGAAACCAAACACACCGAGGCTCACCCAGAGGTCAGCATAGGCGCTCTGATCAATGACAATGGTCTCCTCCTGCCCATTGTGGAGCAGAGCGTAGTGCGCGCTCTGCGTGGTGGCACCCGCGGGTATGTAGACAAAGACCTCCCACCTACCCCGCGATGTGGGGTTCAGGAGCCATTTGCCAGAACTCTCTGTCGCGCCGCTAGGTTCTCTCGTGGTAAGCCAATGGTGGCCCTCGTAGCCCGAGTTTACACTTTGCCATTGGGTTCCCTGCCGACTGAAACGCTTTCCCCTCTCATCGAATACTGTTCCGCGAAACTCAGGAGTGGTTTTTCTCCCTGCTTCGGGTGGTGTTGACGGTTCGCTGCCCACTGGCTTGACAGTGAAGTCGAAGGGAAGTACATCCCCAAAAGGGTCCCCATGGGAGTTCACTAGACGCCATTCGGTCGAGTAGGTCCCAGGCTTTG
>CAYSYY010000558.1:0-2782 GCA_964435265.1 uncultured Gemmatimonadota bacterium | reverse complement strand
CCCCGACGACCGTCACCATTCTGGGCCGCTCCTTCACCGTGGATCCCTCGCGGTATCGTCTCGAGTCGGTTCGTCCCGACGTCTTCACGCGCGGGTTCTTCTCGCTCTTCGATGTGATCCTCGCGGTGGCCGAGCGGAACGGGATCGCAATCGCTCATGAATACGATGAAGCGGCCCGGACCCACTGGATCACCAGCATCGACGGGACAGCCGGGGAATACTGGTACCGCTGGGCGTTCGGCGCTCCCGGATCGGTCGCCGGCTCCGCCGATGGTCCCGATCTGAGCCACTGGCGGACCGACCGCTGGGACGAGAACCTCTGGCGGCCCGGGGTGACGATCCGGGTCGTCGCCGATGACGGGGTGTCCGAACTCAGGCAGGCATACCGGGAGGAGATCCGGCGCGAGGAGACATCGGGGCATGTAGTCGGTGTCGTCACGATCGCCGACCGGCGCTTCACCGAGGTCGCCGTCACCCCCCACCGACTCCGGGCTCCGGGATACCCCTCACCCTTCACCAAGCCGTTCCAGCCCGGCGTGGTGACGGCCCTCGATGTTCTCCTCTCCCTGCGGGATCGAGGGGAGCTGGATCCGGTGCAGCCGGTCTTCGTCGATCGCTTCGCCGGCAGCTGGATGTACGGCTATCTCATCCCCGCCCTCGGCTTCGGAGGAACTGGCACAGATCAGTCCCCGGGTCTGCCGGGATTCACCAGTCTGACGTACCCCGGCCGGATCGCGGGTACCCCGGACGAGCCCTATGCCGACCCCGACGGCCCGGTACCCGTCCCCCCCGACCTGCAGGTGATCCACGCCCCCGCTCTTTCCCGGTGGCAGATGACGGCGTGGCCCATTACCCCGGATCAGTCCCCCTGAATCCGGCATGTTCTCCTGCCGGATCACGATCGTTGTGGACATCAATCGGCAACGGGTAACGCAGCGGAGAGATCGGACATACTGACCGCTCGGATCGGCGGATTCTTCTGGATGAGGTAGGGTCTCGATACTCTCGAGGCGATATAGCCGATCTCGATCGCATCCTCTCTGTAGTAATCCAGAACATGGCGGAAGCCTCTCGCCGCCTCACTTGACCGACGACGAAGGACTCCCAGAGCGCACCCATCGAAGGAGCGGCCCACAACATCTTCTTCGCTTGCCAGCCGAGGCTGTGTTCAAGATTGCCGGTTAAAAAGCGAATCACCTACCGTATAATCCCAGTGAAAGTCGTCCTACACCAGAGAGCCTATATTGCCTTGACCGGCCATCCCGACCTATTGATTGAATGTAACCAAGACGTTCCAGCTCAGGCAGTAATTGACTTACGCGTTGAATACTAACAGCCCAAAGATCTGAAAGATCGGTCTGGGTGAACATACTCAACCCTAACTCTTTCAATATCATGAACTTTTTGAATAGTGGCTCGCTGACAATGCTCTTAAAGCGCTCGATATACATAGGCTGAAGCAGCTGTGTAATTAATTCGAATCCAATTGGCTCTATGGGGTGATCCTTGCCCAATCCTGCAAGAGTGACAGCTGCGTCTTCCAATGAGCGAAGCATACCCCTGAGATCGCCATGAAAAAGTTCATAGACATATCCTGCTGTCTTGATCTCGATAGGGGGTATGAATTCTCTATCCGGAAGTTGAAGATAGTCGTAGCGACGCTGAATCAATTCTGTTACATCTTCTGGGAGTAATGCTGGGAGGGGTTCGGGGAATGGGAGGATGCTTCGCACCTGTTGATACTTGGTAAGAATCGTTGTTAGAGTATCATCCGTTCCGACGAAGATCGTGTGCAGGTGCGGTGTCAGGAAAAAATCTCGCAGATCTCGAAGTATATGAGCAGTGCTCTGGATCTCTTTGTCGCCGGAGAGGTTTTCGAAGTTGTTAATATGAAGCACTACACCTTGAGCACCGTTACTGCATACTTCTGTTACCAGTTGGCTTGCAAGGCGCCATGCTTCTCCAAGCAGGCCGGGATCAACGGGATGGGTTATTTGGGATTCACGACCAGCCTGTACCCCGTTACCAAGGATCTGAAGTCCCCCCTGATACCCTTGAAGACGGGATGTACGAAGAATATCGCGGGCGGTCTGCATGAATTCCCCACCGGCCAAGGCGGGACGCCATCGCAGGACCGCCTCATGGATATATGATATGATTCTGAACAGAAGGCTAACAGCTCGTTCGTCTGAAGTCACACTTATCGCATCATCGTTTGCTATATATCCTTCAGCGCGGATTTGTGACTTAACATATTGAGCCAAAGTGGTTTTTCCGATACCTGGTGGGCCTATGATCACGTTTCGAGAAGAGACGTCTCCAGCGATCTGCTCTTGCAGACGGCGATTTTCGGTAGTGCGTCCGACAAAAAGCTGGAGGGGGAACAAAGACGATCCTTCGGATAGGGTCTCCTGGAAGAAAGGATTCGATTGCAGACCAAAGATAGTCCATGGGTTCAAGGCCATTGTTATTCCTTCTTGTTTAAAGACCGTAAGCGGCATATGTATTTATAAAGGAATTACCCCTTTAATGTCAACATAGCTATCCTCAAAGTGCTGCTATTCTTAAAGCTCCAATATCCATAACCGATTGATATAATTGAACTTAAAGACTGTTTACGGTTTGACTATTTATAAAGATCATACCCCTTTAATATTAATATATCCCTCACATATGGTTCGTCTGCACCATGGATTTATTGCACAGGATGCAATCAATATTTGTTTGTTGGCAAAAAAAGGATTAACAGGTCCTAATAATGTTATACTTGGAGAAGGTGGTT
>CAYSYY010000557.1:0-2783 GCA_964435265.1 uncultured Gemmatimonadota bacterium | reverse complement strand
CAACGCCCGCTACCGGATGCTGCTGGAGCGGGGCACCACCGGGCTCTCGGTGGCCGTCGACCTGCCCACGCAGATCGGGTACGGTTCCGCCGATCCGCTCGCGGCGGGCGAGGTGGGCAAATCGGGGGTGGCGGTCGATTCGATCCGCGACCTGGAGATCCTCTTCGAGGCCATCCCGCTCGACCGGGTCTCCACCTCGATGACGATCAACGCCACCGCCCTGGTCCTGCTCGGCCTCTACGCCGTGGTGGCGCGCCGGCGGGGGATCCCGCTCACCGCTCTCTCGGGAACGATCCAGAACGATATCCTGAAGGAGTACATCGCCCGCGGCACCTACGTCTATCCCCCGGCGCCGTCGATGCGGCTCGTCACCGACATCTTCGCTTTCTGCGCCCGCGAGATGCCGCGCTGGAACACCATCTCGATCTCCGGCTACCACATCCGGGAAGCCGGTTCGACGGCCGCCCAGGAGATCGCCTTCACCTTCGCCAACGCCATCGCCTACGTCGAGGCGGCCCGCTCGGCGGGGCTCGACCTGAACACCGTCTGCCGGCGGATCTCCTTCTTCTTCAACGCCCACAACCACCTGCTCGAAGAGGTGGCCAAGTTCCGGGCCGCCCGCCGGCTCTGGACCGCCATCACCCGCGACCGCTTCGGCACGACCGACGAGGAAGCCTGGCGGCTACGGTTCCACACCCAGACCGCGGGCTCGACCCTGACCGCCCAGCAGCCGGTCAACAACGTCGTCCGGGTCACTCTGCAGGCGCTGGCCGCGGTCCTGGGCGGAACGCAGAGCCTGCACACCAACTCGATGGACGAGGCCCTGGCCCTGCCCTCCGAGGAGGCCGTCACGGTGGCCCTGCGGACCCAGCAGATCATCGCCTGCGAGAGCGGGGCGGCCGACACCGTCGACCCGCTGGGGGGCTCATGGGCGGTGGAATCGCTCACCCGCGACCTGGAGGATCGGGCGCGCTCCTATCTCGAGGCAGTGGACCGCCTCGGCGGAGCCATCGCGGCGATCGAGGCCGGGTATTTCCAGCGCGAGATCCATCGGGCCGCCTACGAGTATCAGAAGAGCGTGGAGAGCGGCGGCCGGACGGTGGTGGGGGTGAACCGCTTCCGTCAGGAGGCCGGAGCGGAGGAGGAGCTCGAGGTCCTGCGGGTGGATCCCGCTCTGGAAAGGGCGCAGATCGAAGCCGTTTCGCGCTGGAAGGCGGAACGGGACCGAATCCGGACCGACGAGATGATCAACGCCGTGCGGGGAGCCGCCGAGAGCGGGGATAACCTGGTCGGGCCGGTCATGGAGGCGGTCGATGCCGGGGCCACCCTGGGGGAGATCAGCGACGTGCTGCGCGCCGTCTGGGGAACCTGGAATCCACCGGGAGGGCTGGACTGATGTCCGATCCGACCCGGGCCGCGAAGATCGATCACATCGCCGTGGCCGTTGCCGACCTCGAGACGGCCACCGACCTCTTCACCAGGCTCCTGGGACGGGGCCCGGTCGAGACCGGCGAGAGTGAACGATACGGCGTGCGGGTGGCCATGTTCGAGATGGGGGAGAGCCGGATCGAATTGCTGGCCGCCACCGGACCCGATTCGACCATCGCGACTTTCATCGAGAAGCGGGGACCGGGCCTGCACCACATCTGCTATGCCGTCGAAGATCTCAAGAGCACCCTGATGCGCCTGGAAGGAGAAGGATTCGCGCTCCTGGGCTCAGGCGATGACATCGGCGTGGAAGGGCGCCCCGTCGCCTTCGTGCATCCGAAGTCGAGCGGAGGGGTGTTGAGCGAATTCATCGAAGGACTGGACAAGAACCGGGAGAGAACCGATGCATGACATGAGCGAAGAGAACCGACAGAGCTGGGGCATCGAGACCAGGGCGATCCACGGATCGGGCGGTACCGATCCGATCACCGGAGCGGTCACCAAACCGATCTACCAGACCAGCACCTTCGCCTTCCGCAGTGCCGAATCGGGGGCGGCGATCTTCGCCGAAGAGGAGGAAGGCTTCATCTACACCCGGATCGGGAATCCCACCACGACCGCGCTGGAGAGAACGGTCGCCCTGCTCGAGGGGGGCGAGGCCGGAGTGTCGTTCTCCAGCGGCATGGCCGCCACCACCGCGGTCGTGTTCGCCTTCTGCCGGGCCGGCGACAATCTGGTCCTCTGCCAGCCGGTCTACGGCGGCACCCACTCCCTGGCCGCTCATATCCTGCCCAAGGTCGGTATCACCGCTCACATGGTCGACGCTCTGGATCTGGACCGGGTGCGCGACGCCATCGACGATTCCACCCGCCTGATCTGGATCGAGACCCCGGCCAACCCCACCCTCAAGGTCGTCGATATCGCCGCTCTCTCGGGCATCGCCCGGGAGAAGGGCGTACTCATGGTGGTCGACAACACCTTCGCCACGCCGTACTTCCAGCTCCCTCTGGCGCTGGGTGCAGACATGGTCATGCACAGCTGTACCAAGTACATCTCGGGACACGGCGACGTGGTGGCCGGCATCGTCGTCGGCCCGGCCGATTACGTCCGCCGGCTGCGCCTGGAATCGCTGCGTGAACTGGGCGGCTGTCTGAGCCCCTTCGACGCCTGGCTGCTGATCCGCGGGTTGAAAACCCTGCCGGTGCGCATGGAACGCCACGCCGCCAACGCCGCGCGGGTGGCCGAGTTCCTGGCCGTCCATCCGGCCATCGAGCGGGTCGACTACCCCGGCTTCGAGAGCCATCCCCAGCATGACATCGCGGACTTCCGGCTCACCGTCGAACCGGCCGTCGCGC
>CAYSYY010000556.1:0-2785 GCA_964435265.1 uncultured Gemmatimonadota bacterium | reverse complement strand
CACGGATATCCTCACGGATCAGCTGGCTGTGATAGGTCGTCGACCATCGGCGGTAGGCTGTCGGTCGCCCCTGGACGTACGGTTCGGGAAAACCGGAAAATCGAGCAAGGCGCTTCCAGATCTCATCGGTGGTATCATCTTCATCTTGGGCGATGCCCAGAAGATCGGCCCGGAAAGTGTCGAGGGTCGCTCGGCGTCCGGCCAGTTCCGCTAGGGTGAACGGCCAGAGACGGAAGAGTGCGTATCGACCGGCGAGCGAGTCGCCGCCCCTTCGGTACGTATCGAGCCTGCCACTTCCGGTAACGAGGAAGTGGAACTCGCCATGGAACCGGTCATAGACACCCTTGAGGTAGTTCATCCACCCGCGGTACTTGTGGATCTCGTCGAAAACCACGATCGGTGCGGACCGGTCGCGCCGCTCGAGCGCCTCGAAGAAGTAGGGCTCCCGTGCCAGCCTCCTCCGGTCGGTGATCACATCCCAGTTCAGGTAGGCCCGATTCGTGAACCGGTCAGCGATCGCTCGCGCCAGGGTGGTTTTTCCGACCTGCCGTGGCCCGGCCATGAACACCATCTGTTTGGAGGCAGCCAGTTCTTCCCACAGCTTCGCGTACATCGGACGAGGTATCATGTCGTCTATTATGGAGATTATTGAAAAATAGTCAAGACTATTTTGCAGTTACCTGAAATTCAGTAAACAAAGAGCACCCCGAGGAACCCCCCCGGGAAGTTCTCGCGTTGTGAGGGGAGCAGGATGCTCAGGAGGACGTGAGCGGATCCGTCACAACCACGCAGCTGGAGTCGTGACTCTATATGGAACGGATGGTATCAACCGTTGTGCAGAGGAATCAACGCCGGGCCCGCTCAGGGATCGATGCGGGCGGTCCCGCTGCCGGTACCGATCGAGACCGCCAGCCCGCCTGTTCCCCGCAGATACGTCTTCCGGCGGTACTCCTGCCCGCTCATGGTGATGATCTCGGAAGAGTTGACGGTCCAGGGACAGACGATCCGACCGGTTGTGAGCAGACAGGTCAGCGCGAAGGTTCCGGCCGGGTCGGCCCCGTTCAGGTCGAGAGCGGCATCGCCGCTGCCCGAGGAGAGCGCCAGGTCATAGCCCTCGCCGGCCGGCAGGCCGACCGCAACGTCCCCCGATCCCGTGGTGAACGAACCAGCTGTCCACAGCACGAGCCCGTCAACGGTGATGCTCCCGCTTCCCGAGGTGAGCGAGAAGTCACCGATCGAAGCGTCCGCCGTGATGCCGCCGCTGCCCGATTCGAGAGCGAACCAGCCCGTCGAGGACGTCACCTCGATCCGGCCCGAGCCGCTTCCGCCGTTGAAAGTGCCGCTCGAGGAGTCGATCGTGACCCCTCCCGAGCCGGAGGTGCAGTGGAAGGAACCGTCCACGCGTGTGAGCGTGATCGAACCCGAACCGGACGTACACACGGCCGAGGCCGGAATCCTGTCCAGGCTGATACTGCCGCTGCCGCTGGCGATCACCAGACCGGCGGCGTGCGGAAGCGTGATCGTCCAGCGCGACCACCAGCCCGAGGTGTTGCGGGTGTCGGCGATCAGCTCGCGGATTGACAGGCTCGAACCGGTATCGTTGCATTCCGTGCTGAACAGATCGGGATCACCGGCACCGACGACCTCGATCAGGACCGAATCCCCCGAACCCGGCACGATATTCACCGCTCCGATGATCGTCTCGATCTGCAGGCCGTTCCTGAACGGCAGGGTCTGCGCGAACGCGAGCGGTTCGACCTCCACCGATTCGGTGGGCAGGGTGCAGGATGAGAGCAGAACGAGGGTGAGGATGGAGAGAATCCTTCTCACGGTACGATCTCCTGCCGGGTTAATGATCCGTGGCGGTGGTGGCCGGTTCCTGTCAGGCAGAACCGGTTCATAACGTTCGGTACGCACACCGGCAGGATGGGATTACAAAAATAATGTCATAATGACAGCATAATCTCCGCCCCTGACCCAGAAGGGCACACTCCTTTGAGGAGCATGGTGTCTCCTACCAGACCCCCGGCACCAGACGGTAGCGCACCTCTTCTGCGTATTCGCTGTACCCCGGAAGTTCCTCTCTCAGGGCGCGATCCTCCAGCGCGGTGCGGAGGATGTTCAGAGCGATGGCCATCACTGTCGGGATCGCCACCCAATACGAGCTGAAGAAGACCGGTGCCGCGAGCCATGCCAGGATGACGCCGGCATACCCGGGATGCCGCACCACCCGGTTCGGACCGGCGCTGACAACGGTATGGCCACGTAGGCTCAGCCCTCCCACCAGTCGAGACTCCCCGCTGCAAGGAAGAGCACTCCCAGCATGAGGACCAGTATCACCAGGAAGCGTATGACCGCTTTCCACGGGATCCCCGGAATCCCGTTGGTGCCTGATGAGTTGTCCGATCGTGGGTTCATATCTTCCCTTCCCTCGGCCGGAAGAACCTGATTCCAGAAGGTGTTCCACTTCCCGACCACCCGCTCCGTGACCGACCGCAGAACCCCGAAGGTGACGGGAGGCGTCAATGCAGGGGGAAGGGCGCCCGATTCAGAAACAGCGAACTGGAGGACTCTATGGACTGATCTTACCCCGGATTTACTCATCAGGTGGTACGAGTGGTTCGATCTTTGTCACGAGCGCAGGGATATCCTTTTGAACTACATCCCATACTCTCGCCGATATGATCCGGAAGTACTCATGAACCAAGCGGTGTCTTATACCAATGATTCCAGCCCACGGAATCTCTGGGTGCGAATCCTTATATTCATCCGATATCTTGCGGGC
>CAYSYY010000555.1:551-2787 GCA_964435265.1 uncultured Gemmatimonadota bacterium | reverse complement strand
TCGCCCCAGGCGTTCTCCTCGAGCCCGGCTTCGGGGGGTTGGTCGGTGGTGGCTGAAATCTGGTGGATCTGGGCCGGGCCGTGCATGTGCGTCCGGGCCGTAAGCGAGGCGCGTGCGATCTGGGGGGTTGGCAGGACGCGGCCTTCCCAGATCATGTCCCGGATCGCCGGTTCCCCCGGCGCGCCCGCTGAACCCGTGGCACCCTTCTCACCCGCTGCGCCCGCTGCGCCCGCTGCGCCCACCGCATCCGCCGGATCCTTCGCACCCGGCGCGTCCACCGCGTCCCCTCCGAATCCGCCGGCCCCTCCGGCCACCCGGTCCGTTTCCGGGCCGAGCGGCGGGAGCAGGGCATCCAGCCCGGCCGCGGCCGGACCATGCCCGGCCACGCGGATCGAGACCAGCTCCACTCCGGTTGCGGGGCGGTCGTAGCCGTAGCGCTGCCGGTGGGCGGCGGCGAAGCGGTCCCGGATCAGGTCCCAGGCATGGCCAGCTCCGGCCGGGGCGGCGCTCCCGGCCCCGGCGCCGGTCCGGTCCGGCCCGTCGGCGGGGACGGTCAATTCAAACGACTGTCCCCGGTAGCGCAGATCGGCGTGCCGTTCCAGCCTCATCCGGCCGGCCGGCGCACCCGCCTCGGCGAGGCCGGCCGTTACCTCCTCTTCGAGTTCCCGCCAGAGAGCCTCGAGCCGGTCGGCCCCCCCTTCGGTCTCCGGATCGAGCCCCAGCACGGTCCGCGCCCGGTCGAGGCGCAGGCCGGCCACCAGCGTGCCCACGGCCGAGAGCAGGCCGGGCTGGCGCGGCACCAGGATGCTCCCGATCCCCATCTCCCGGGCGAGGGCGGCGGCATGCATCGCCCCGGCTCCCCCGAAGGCCACCAGGGTGTAGGAGCGCGGATCCCTGCCCCGCTCTACGCTGATGCGCCGCAGGGCGCCCGCCATGGCGGTGACGGCGACCCGCACCACGCCTTCAGCGGTCTCTTCGGGAGTGAGGGGATTGACCCCCGGCACCCGGGCGGCCGCGGCGGCCAGGTATTCGAGCCCCCGCCGGGCGGCTCCGGAATCCAGCGCCATCCCGCCCCCCAGGAGCCCCGCCGCGGGGAGCCGGCCGAGGAGGAGGTTGGCGTCGGTGACGGTGACCCCCTCGCCGTTCTCCCCGGGCTGGAGGCGGCCGTAGGCCAGCGGACCGGGATCGGCCCCCGCGCTCTGCGGTCCCACCACCAGCGCTCCCCCCCGGTCGATCCGCGCCAGGCTTCCTCCGCCGGCGCCCACGGTGTGCAGGTCGACCTGTTCGATGAGCAGGGGGTACCCCTCGAGCCCTCCTTCGGCCGTCTGGCCGATCCGGCCCTCGCAGAGCGCGGTGTCGGTGCTGGTGCCGCCCATATCGAAGGTGATGATCTTCTCCCGGCCGGCCCGCCGGGCCACCGCCAGCGCTCCGGCCACGCCGGCCGCGGGCCCCGAGAGCAGGGTGCGCACGGGTTCCGCAGCGGCCCGGGCGGCGGAGAGGGTACCGCCGCTCGAGGTGGTGATCGACAGCCGGGCCCGGCCCAGACCCGCCTGCAGACCGGTGAGGTAGCGCCCCATGACCGGCTGCACGGCGGCGTTGACGACCACCGTGGAGGTGCGTTCGTACTCCCGGAAGACGGGGATCAGCCGGCTCGAGAGGGTGACCGGTACCCCGGGGAAGCGGCGGGCGAGGGCGGCGGCGACGATCCGCTCGTGGCGGGGTTCGGCGTAGGCGTGCAGCAGGCAGACCGCGATCGCTTCCGGGGGCGGATCGAGCCGGGCGAGGGCGTCGAGCAGCTCATCCACGGCCGCTCCGTCTTCCTCCAGCGGCAGTTCCACCTGACCCTCGGGCCCGATCCGCTCCGCGATCCCCAGCCGCCGCCCGGCCCCGACCAGCGGCCGGGGCCGCTCGACCGCCAGGTCGTAGAGCCGGGGCCGGTCCTGGCGGCCGATCTCCAGCACATCCTCGAAACCGCGGGTGGTGACGAGCGCGGCCTCAGCGGTGTTCCCGGTCAGGACGGCGTTGGTGGCCACGGTGGTCCCGTGCGCCACCCGGTCCGACGGGGTGAGTTCCGGACCCTCCGGCGTCTTACGCAGGGCCTCGGCGATACCCTGCCGGACCGCCCGGCCGGGCTCTTCGGGGGTGCTCGCCAGCTTGTGGTGCACCAGTCCCGCAGCGGTGAGGACGACCAGGTCGGTGAAGGTACCGCCGGTGTCCACTCCGATGAGTCGCCCGC
>CAYSYY010000555.1:0-541 GCA_964435265.1 uncultured Gemmatimonadota bacterium | reverse complement strand
CCGGACGCCGCGGCGCGGGCGCTGGCCTGCTACCACGACATCTACTGGATCGCCGGTGGGCGGCCCAAGCAGGGGCCGCTGACCGCGCTCGAACCCTATCTCGACCGGGTGCGTCACGCCTTTCTCATCGGCGAGGCGGCCGAAGCCTTCGCCCGTGCCCTCGACCATACCCCCGTACATGCGCCGGTTCCCTCCAGCAGGCGCGCGCCGTCGGCGACCCCGAGATGGTGGCAGACGGGATCGCGCCCGAAGCGGTCCCGGTAGGCCGCGGCCACCGCACCGGCGAGACGCTCTTCGCACCCCGCCTGATGGAGCACGACGCAGCAGCCGCCGAAACCAGCCCCGGTGAGACGGGCTCCCAGGACCCCGTCCAGCTCAACGGCGGTCTCGGTGATGAGATCGAGTTCGGGTGTGCTGACCGCGAAGAGTACGGCCAGGGAGCGGTGGCAGGCCGTCATCAGCCGACCGAAGGCGGCGGCCTCGCCCAGGGCCAGGTGCACGATCCCCTCCCGGGTGCGGTCGAAGGCGCCCAGAACGTGCG
>CAYSYY010000554.1:0-2798 GCA_964435265.1 uncultured Gemmatimonadota bacterium | reverse complement strand
ACGCCCATCTCGAACTGCGAGTGGAACAGTTCAGGGCCGAAGGCCTGAGCGAGGAGGAGGCACGAGCCCGGGCCGAGAACCTGCTCGGTGACGCCGGGCGGGCGGCCGAGCTGTGCGAGCGGACCGACCGCACCTGGCTGCTGCGCGAGCGGGTGGTGCACCTCCTCGGTTCGATCGTGACCGATGCGGTCCATGCCCTGCGCATCTTCCGGACCAGTCCGCTTTTCGCGTGCATGGCCGCCCTCTGCCTGGCGGTCGGGATCACCTTCATCGCCGTGACGTACACCATCCTCGATGACACTCTCATCCATCCGCTCCCCTTCGAGGAGGCCGACGAACTGGTCATGGTCGGCCAGGTGGATACGGTCCCGGCGGACTGGAACTGGATGTGGTCCTCCTACCCCGACTTCCTGGGCTGGGAAGAGCGCAACCACGTCTTCGAGCACCTGGCCCTCTTCAGCTGGTCCGGAGCCTCCATCACCGACCTCGATGAGCCCGTGCGCGTCTCCGCCAGCGAAGTCACAGCCTGGTTCGCGGGGGTCCTCAGAGTCACTCCGCTTCTCGGGCGGGACTTTGTACCGGAGGACTTTCTGCCGGGAGCCGAACCGGTCGCCCTGATCGGTCACGGTCTCTGGCAGCGTGCCTTCGGCGGTGATCCCGCCGTCATCGGCCGCCGGATCACCCTGGACGGGGAGAACCGCCATCAGATCGTGGGCGTCATGCCACCCCATTTCAGCTTTCCCGATTTCCGGGAACTGTGGCTGCCGTTCCGGCGGGAGGAGCCCGGCCCGCGCGCGATGGACAACTTCATCACTTTCGGCCGCCTGCGTGACGGCGTGTTGCTGGAGGCGGCCGGGACCGAGATGCACCAGATCGGCGCCCGCTTGATCGAAGAGTACCCGGAGAACGAAGAGCGGGGCGACGTGCGGGTGGTCCCCTTCGGGCCGTTCCTCTTCCGCCCCCTGCGCACGCCGCTTCTGGTCATCTTCATCGTGGCCTGCCTGGTGCTGCTGCTGGCCTGTTCGAACCTGGCCAACCTGATGCTCAGCCGGACGGTCGGCCGGACCCGCGAGCTCTCGGTCCGGGCCGTCCTCGGCGCCGGACGGGGCCGTCTCATTCAGCAGGTCATGATCGAATGCCTGGTCATCGCCCTGGCGGGGGGGGCGGTCGGGATCGTGCTGGGGCGTCTGGGTCTGAACCTGCTGCTCTCGAACATGCCGCGGGAAGTGCCGGGATTCATGCAGTTCGAGATGAACCTGCAGGTGCTGGCCGCGCTGACCGGGATCGTGATCGTGGCCGGAGTCATCTTCGGACTGGCGCCGGCCCTGGCCGTGCGGCGGGGCGCCCTGGGATCAGCTCTGCGCAGCGACACCGTCCGGATGAGCTCGGGGAAGAGACATGCCCTGTTCCGGTCCTCCCTGGTCGCCTTCCAGATCACTCTGGCCACGGTGATCCTGGCGGTGACCGGCCTGGTGGTGAGGAGCCATCTCGAGAGCCGGACGCAACGGCTCGGGGTCGATGGCGAACGCCTGCTCGGACAGTCTCTGTCGCTGCCCGAGTGGGCCTATCCGGCGCGGGAGAACCGCCAGGCCTTCTTCCGCGAGGCGGTGGCGAGGCTGCGGAATCAGCCCGGCGCTGAAAACGCCGCCTATATCTCCGTGGCTCCGGCGGCCCGCAACGATATGCGAAACGCCGTCTGCACAAGCGAATCGGCCGCCAACAGCGAGCGGCCGTACCTCAATTCCCGCCTCCGGATCGTCTCTCCGGGGTGGTTCGCCACCGCCGGGATCCCTCTGCTCGCCGGGCGGGATTTCTCCGAGGCGGACATAGCCGAAGGGCGGAACGCCGCCCTGGTCAACCAGACACTAGCCCGCCTGCTCTGGGGTGATGAAGATCCCGTCGGCCGCACCTTCTTCCTGTCGCCCGAGCCCGATCCCGAGCGGATCCACGAGGTCGTCGGCGTGGTCGGCGATGTCAGGCACGGCGGGCCGGCGGAAGAAGCCGGACCGTGCTTCTATCTGCCGCACAGCCTGAACAACACCCGCTCCAGCGGGTGGCTGGTGGTGCGTTCGTCGGGAGATCCGCAAGCCCTGGCGCCGGTGGTGCGTGAAGCCATACGCGATCTGGATCCGCGGCTGGCCACGATCGCTCCGCAGACGATCGCCGAGCTGGCCCGGGAGAGGAACTGGCAGACCATCCTCTTCGCCTGGATCCTCGGTGTCATCGCGGTCTTCGCGCTGGTGCTGGCGCTGATGGGGATCATCGGCGTCGTCGCCTATGCGGTGACCAACCGCCGGCACGAGTTCGGCATCCGCCTGGCGCTGGGAGCCAGTGCCGGATCGGTCGTCCGGAGCATTCTCCGCCAGGGTGCAGCGATGGCGGGAACCGGGATCGCCGTCGGCATGGCCGTGGCTCTCGCCGCCGTGCGCTTCCTCTCGGGTATGGTAGCCGGAACCAGCACCCGCGATCCGGCGGTCTATGCCGTCATCATCGTGATCCTCGCCATGACCACCCTGCTGGCCAGCTGGCTGCCGGCCCGCCGGATCGGTCGGATCGATCCGGTCGAGGTACTGCGAGAGGAATGAGATGCAGAAGAGCTTGAGAAGAATCCCGGTCCTCGTGCTGTTCGTCAGCCTGTCCGCTGTGCCTGTCGAAAGGGCACAGGGGCAGGGCAGTGCAACCTTCACGCGGGGTGTCGCTGCCTATGACGCCCGTGAGTGGGATGCGGCCCGGGCCATCTTCCTCCGGCTGATCGAGGCCGAACCCGACAATCATGTCGTCGCCGCTTATCTCGGCCG
>CAYSYY010000553.1:0-2798 GCA_964435265.1 uncultured Gemmatimonadota bacterium | reverse complement strand
ATACGTTCTACCTGGTCTATGAGGGACCTTTCCCTTCGGCGCGCGGGAAGACGGTCAAGACCGATATCACGATCCGCGAGCGCATCGTCCTGCCGCTCGAGGAGCGACCGGTCCTGCGCGGGTACGAGGAGTACCGCGATCTACCCGAGGACGTCGAGGTCCGGGTCTACTCCCTCGACGAGGTGGCTGTCGAGAAGACGGTGGCGCTCTTGGACCGGGCCAGAAATGAGCCACGCGACCTGTACGACCTCTGGTTCCTCACGGAGGGCGGCCACGTTCGCCTGTCAGACCTTGTCGATCCAGTCGTGCGGAAGCTGGAGTTCCGGGGATTGACGCTGGCGCAGGTCGGCGGGCAGTACGCCGCCAAGGAGGCGCGCTACAAGAAGCTCTGGCAGGTCCGCCTCGCGGCGCAGATGGCCGAGCTCCCGGAGTTCGACGCGGTCTACCGCGAAGTCCGACGCGCCCTCCGACAGGGAGGCTTGTCCCGCGTATAATGTTGGAGGCGGCACCCCGGCCCGCGCCTTATACGGGTTCGGGATCATATTCTGACAGAAGAGATACGGCGACAGATGATATTTTCTCGTCGCCGTACTATACACTTCCAAGTATATCCAGGACCGGTGAATATATTATATACGTCGTAAATTTGACAGCATCCTATTTACGCGTTAAATTATCAATAACAGAAGAAGTAGAATCATTCACACTGTACTATTCCAATGATAGAAAACAAGAGGCAGAAGAGATCTCTGGTGGGCATCGAACTGGTTCGCCTTCTGGCCTCTGAAGGTGACAGAATCTTCACGATTGACAGTGCTCGTGAACTGGCCGGTCAGGTCGGACTGCAAGCTTCGTACCTCCGGGAGTCGCTCTATCATCTCCGACAGAATGGATGGATCGTCTCCTTGCGTCGGGGGCTGTATGCACTCTCCTCAACCATCCCGGGAATCACTCCGGCCCATGAGTTCGAAGTCGCCATGGCATTGATTGATCCGGCTGCTATTTCGCACTGGTCGGCGCTGCATTTCCATGGGTTGACAGATCAGGCACCACGGGACGTCTTCGTTCTTACGACGACGGGGACGTCTGTCCCCCGGATTCGGGGTACGAAGGGCAGGCAGAAGCGGAGCGGTTATCCGGTTGGCGATACCTACTACCGGTTCGTTCAGATGAAGCCGGAATGGTTTTTCGGTATCAGGAGGCAATGGATTGGGGAATCGCGCGTCTCGATCACTGACCCCGAACGAACCCTGCTGGATGGCCTCGCGATGCCGCACTACTGCGGTGATTTCGCCGAGGTCCTGCATGCCTTCGAGGTTCGAGGGGGGGATCTGGATCTCCCCCTCATTATCAGCTACGCGCTGAAGCTGAGCGATGCAATGGTCAAGCGCCTGGGATGGGTCCTCGAGCACGCAGGTGTCGATGCCGTTCACCTGGAATCTCTCGCCAGAGTTCCCGTCAGGGGATACCGCACGCTCGATCCGAGCGGACCCCGCCGGGGGCGATGCAATCGCGACTGGATGATCCAGGAAAATCTTCCCGGCCAGGTACAGAGATGAAACCTCTCTACAATCGTCTTCAGGAGGCGCGCAAGCGACTCGGTCTGCCGTGGGAGGTGCTGGAGCGTGACTATGTTCAATCGTGGATCCTTGGAGGTATCGGTCGGATGACGAACCTTCGGGATGTACTCGTGCTGAAAGGAGGTGCTGCTCTCAGGAAGTGCTATTTCGGAGACTATCGTCTCTCAGAGGATCTGGACTTCACAGGCCTTGAGGGTATGCCTGTGGGAAAGGGGATGGAGGACACGATCGAAGAGGTCTGTAGCAAAGCCACAGTATTACTTGAGGAATATGCAGCGGTGGAGATCACCGGTGAAAGATGCACCGAGAGGGAACCTCATCCGGCCGGGCAGGAGGCGTTTGTCATTCGTGTACGTCTGCCGTGGCATCGACGTCCGCAGATTCGAGTCATGATTGAGATCAAAGTTGATGAACCGGTGCAAAGGCGGGTTCAGCAGCGAAAGATCCTGCATGATTTCGGTGAACCGCTTGAGGAGTCGGTTGGAGTTTATTCACTGGAGGAGATAATCGCGGAGAAGCTCCGGGCGATCCTCCAACATGTCCGGATACTGGAGGAGAAAGGCTGGAGCCGTTCCCGGGCACGGGATTTCTACGATCTCTGGAGGATCCTGAATACCTATGCCGATCAGTTGAACCTCACCGGATTCAATGACTTTCTCTACGCAAAGTGCGCCGTGCGGGATGTCACTTTCAGCTCTCCTGAGGACTTCTTTCCGGAGGCCGTACTCTATCATATGGAGAACACCTGGGAACAGTGGCTCGGCCCGCTCGTACCCGGATTGCCGCCTTTCGAGACAGTGATCAGTCAACTCCGACCGCAGATAGCGACTCTGCTCTCTATCCCCATGATATGAAGACAGCCAGGTCATTGTCTCAGCGGGCGATGTGAAGATTCATGGTACAACGTGAACCGTATAAAGATTGAGGCGGCACCCGGACCTGCACGATATACGGGTTTGATATGTCACTGTGATTGATCAAGTGGAGATGATCACAGATGTTGTCGTGCTCATCCCAGTATGACGCAATACGCTTAGCGCTTTACATATAACACAACACGTTATATCATGTGACCATGATCAGGTCCTTCAGAGACAGGGAAACTGAGCGAGTCTACTCCAGATCCCTGTCGAGAAGACTCCCGAAGGACATTCAACCAGGTGCACTCCGAAAGTTGAGGATGCTGAACAACTCCAGAAACATCCACGACTTACGTGA
>CAYSYY010000552.1:0-2802 GCA_964435265.1 uncultured Gemmatimonadota bacterium | reverse complement strand
CGTGCTGGTGACCGGGGTCTGGACCGAGGGGACCAGCACCGAGATGACGGTCAACGCCTTCAACGCCGCCCTGCCGGGGATCGGGGGACTCATCGTCGCCGCCGCCTCGCTGCTCTTCGGGTTCTCCAGCCTGATCGCCAATCCCTACTACGGAGAGATCTCCTTCGGCTTCCTGCTGGGGGAGCGCATCCGCACTCCCTTCCGCTGGATCTACTGCGGCATGATCTTCCTCGGCGCCGTTCTGGGGGTCGAGACCACCTGGGGGGTGGGCGACATCTTCAACGGCGGGATGGCCTTCACCAACCTGATCGGCCTGGTGGGCCTGGCGGGGGTGGCGGTGGCCTCGGTGCGAACCTGGCTGGCGAAGATCACCGGCCCGACCGTCTTGCTCCCTCCCGGAGCCGGGACGTAGAATGCGGCTTGAAGGAATCACCGAAGATGGAGACGCTGATGGACTTCGTGATCAGGGAAATCGAGAACCGCCGGGATCTGAGAACTTTCATCTACCTTCCGGAGAAGATCCACGCCGGGCGGGAGAACTGGACCCCGCCGATCTACATGGACGAGTGGAAGTATTTCGATCCGCGCAAGAACAAGGCCTTCTCCTTCTGCGACACCCTGCGCCTGCTGGCCTTCCGCGGCGACCGGCCGGTCGGACGCTGCATGGGCATCATCCATCACCGTTTCAACGAATACTGGAACCAGAAGACCGCCCGGTGGGCTTTCCTGGAGACGTACGAGGACCGGGAGGTCTTCCACGCTCTGCTCGCCCGGGTCGAGGAGTGGGCCCGCGGGCACGGCATGCAGAAGATCGTCGGCCCCTACGCTTTTTCCGATCAGGATCCCGAGGGGTGGCTCTACGAGGGATTCGAGCACCACTGTACCATCGCCACTTACTACAATTTCCCCTGGGCGAACGACTTCATCGAGGAGGCCGGATACACCAAGGATGTCGACTATGTGGTCTACCGGTTCGACATCCCCGAGGAGCTGCCCTCGTTCTACCACAAGATCCACGACCGCGTGCTCAGACAGGGCAACTTCGAGCTGATCCGCTTCCGGAAGCGGAAGGATATGCGGCCCTGGGTCGAGCCGATCCTCGCGCTCATGAACGATGCCTATACCGGCAGCAACATCTATGGCTATTCCCCTCTTGATGAGGACGAGATGCGCGACCTGGCGAACCGGTACCTGCCGATCCTCGACCCGCGGTTCGTGAAGGTCGTCACCAAGGACGGTGAGGCGGTGGCGTTCGTAATCGGCATGCCCGATCTCACCGAGGGGATTCGTCGAGCCCGCGGCCGGCTCTTCCCCTTCGGCCTGCTGAAGATCCTGCGGGCCGGGAAAAGGAGCGATCAGCTCGATCTGCTGCTGGGCGCCATAAGGGAAGAACACCGCGGTAAGGGTCTGGACGTGCTGATGGGAGCCGATATGCTGACCGAAGCGGCCGCGGCCGGGTTGAAGATCGTCGACACCCATCACGAGCTGGAGTACAACACCGCCGTCCAGGCCGAGATGAAGCGAATGAACGGGGTCATCTACAAGCGTTACCGCGTCTACCAGAAAATCCTCTGATCTGTACCGATGGCGGCGAAGCAGGCTGCACCCGACCTCTTTGATCCTCATCCCCCGGTGAAGTGCGGTCTGGTTCTGAATCCTGCCTCGCTGCGGAACTCCCGCAATCCCATCCTGACCAACCGTCTGGTGAGCCGTTTCGAGGGTATGGGTGAGAGTGTTCTCGTCGGGGAGGGCGACCGGGTCACCGCCGCCCTGCGCCGCTGGCGGTCCGAGGGTGTGGACCTGATAGCGATCTCAGGCGGTGACGGTACCATCCACTTCGTCGTGGATGAGGTCATCCATCTCTGGGAGGGGGATCCCCTGCCCCGATTCTTCTTCCTTCACGGCGGGACGACCGGCTTCATGGCCCGCGAGACGGGCAACCTCGATCCGCTGCGCGCCTCGTTCCGGCTGCACCGCGCCCGCAAGCACGGCACCCCCCTGCCTGCTCAGTATGTGGACACCCTTTGCGTGGGCGACCGTTACACCCTCAGCTTCGGGATCGGCGTGTTCCGGAACCTGTCGCAGGAGTATACGACCTACGGCGGGATCGCCAGTCTCTCCCATTTCCTCCTCGGCGTACGGTTCGCCGCGAGCTGGTTCACCCGGGGCGAACTCGCCGCCCGCACCATGCGGCCCTGCGCCCAGACCATCATCATCGACGGCGAGACGTTCCCGCGCCGGCACTTCGTCGGATTATTCGCGGCCGGGCTCTCCCGCCTCTGGATTTTCCGGGCCTATGAAGAGATCGACTGCCCCGACGATGCCTTCCGGATGGTCGGCATCCGGGCGCTCAGGCCGTGGACGTTCCTGCGCGGCATCCGGCCGGTGGTGCGCGGCGAAGGCGAAGAGCTCCCGCGCGAGTTCCTGCTGCGGGGGGTGAAGCGTCTCGAGATCGTCCCCGGAGCGGGCGATCCCGTTCATTATATGGCGGACGGCGAGTACTACACCGAATCCGATCCGCTGGTCATCACCAAGGGACCCCGTCTCACGATCCTGCGCCCCGGTCTGCTCTGACAGGCAGGCAGGGCGCACCGGCAGGGCATAAAGGGTTCCTCCCGGTCAGTCTTCGTCCTGCATGATGAAGAGGGGCCGCTTGTGGAACGATTCGTATTTCGGCCGCAGGCGTCCGGTATGGTAGTACTTCTCGACATCGATGACCTTCTTACGCCCCGTAATCACATCGATCGGTACGTGGTCGTAGACGCCGTTGCGCAGGCACACCAGCCGTCCGCTGATACCTTC
>CAYSYY010000551.1:0-2807 GCA_964435265.1 uncultured Gemmatimonadota bacterium | reverse complement strand
AGAACGGCTTGCCCTCCACGTACCCGCAGCCCGCACACGGCTGGCCGAGGAAATGACAGTCCCCGCACCAGTAGCCGCAGACGGGAGCGTGGTTGAGATCATGGGTCATGGCAGGTCTCGCCCTTTCCGAGTCGTCTCCTCTGTTGCTTACAGGTTTCCGAGGTTCAAGAGCGGTCGGGGGACGTTGTGCCGGGCGGTGCAACGATCAGCCGGTGTAGTCGCTGATCGCCTCGTCCTCCAGCAGTTCCTGCAGCAGCGCCTCCTCATCCCCGGTCCGGGGATCCTTGGCTTTGAGTTCCGTGACGCGCCGGAGCTTGCGGAAGTTCGCATAGCCGCTCAGGGTGTCGCGCAGGAACTCGATCGGCGCCTTCCCGCTCTGGCCCTTGCCGTCGAGTTCGGAGAGCAGCTTGGCGATCTTCTGGTCGATCTCGACCTCGGCGAAGCGTTCGTCGGTGCGCGTCACCTGCAGGACACCGTAGCTGAAGTCGGTGAACTCCGATCCGTCCGCCCGCTCAACGTTCAGGCTGGATGATAGACGCAGACCGGCTTCCACGGGTTGCGAGAAACACACGAAATACCCCGGTTGTAGAAGATTGTGCCCGGTACCCGGAGCGCGGATCTCCAGCTTCAGGCGCTTGTCGATGATCCGGTCGTGGTCGTCGAGACCGTTCACCAGCTTGAGCAGGGCCGGCGCCCCGAATCCCGCGATCCCCGCGATCGGCGCGGTGACCGGGAACGTCACCGCCACGCTCTGGGCGACACCCTGGATCTCATCGATCAGGTTCGCGCTCACCCCGTCGACATCGTAGACCTGGAAACGCAGGGTGACGATCCGATCCTTGAAATCCCTTACCGAAAGGATGAAATCATCGAAGAAATCCCCCTCGCACCCCAGCGGCACACCGTTGCGCAGGAAATGCAGGCGCTGGACCGGCGGCTCGGGGCCGAACTGATAGGTGGTCGCGATGGCGAGATCGTTGTCGCCGCGCATGAAACCATCCAGATCCTCCCTGATACAGACCCGCCTCATGCGGATGGTCAGTTTCTGGGCTTCTCTGAACACCTCCTCACCGGGGAATGCCTGAGTCAGATCTCTGAGTTCGATTCCGGCACCGATCTGCAGACCGGTACCCCACCAGCTCTGCGCTGCCATATCAACACCTCCTTCGATCGGGAATACCGACAATCGGTATCCAGGGAACCCGGCTTCGCTGAGTGAAGCCGGAAATAATCTGGTCGGGCGATGTGAATGCCGATGACCGCGGTGATTATAGCACACCCGACCCGCGTGGAAAGGGCGGGTCGGCACTGATTCTGTCAGTCCGCAGCCGCGTCCATCTCGTTGACTTCCCAGTCTTCATCGACCCAGAGACCGATGACCGGCACGGCCGGAAAGTGCTCCTGCAGGATGGTGACCGCCGCCCGTGTCTGCTCCCGCTGCTGTTCCTCAGGACCGGGATTGCCGGCGCAGTCGTGGTGCCCGACCACCGCGATGCCGACCGAACCATGGTGGTCGACCGAGATGCGGACCCGCCGGATGATCGAGGCGATGGTCTCCGCATCGGTGCCGGCGGCCAGGATGCCGTTGGGCCCGGGCTCGGTCACGCCATCCACCCAGGTCACCTCGAAGCGATCCTTGAGCCAGCTTATGACGGGTTCCTGGACGCGCCCGTCCATGCAGTTCACAACCGTGCAGAATCCCATAATGACTCCTTCTGTAATGGATCAGCGCGCCTGCTCGAAAAGCGGGAAGAGCCGCTCCAGGGTCTCGGCGGTCCGGAACGAGCCGGGGAAGCCGGGGAAGGTCCGGGCGCGCTCGATGTCGGCGGCCAGGTCGAGGCGATCCTGGGCCACGGTGTGGAACCACCCCATCCGGCGCATCCGGGCGGCCAGGTAGAGCTGTTCGGTCTGCCCCGGGGTGGGTATGAGCAGGGCCCGGCCGCCCAGTTCGGCCAGTTCCATGAGGGTGGAGTAACCCGGCCGGCTCACGATCAGCCGGGCCCGGTTCACCAGCTCCTCCATGGTGTTCCGGTCGGGACTGGAGTAGATGGTCAGCTCGTCCGACCGCTCCTCGATCTCAGGCGCCTCGGGACGCCCCAGGACCATCACCCGGCGGCCGGGCACCAGGGAGATCTGTGATCGGATGAGGGACTCGAAGACCGTACGCTGGGGCTCCGGGCCCGAGATGGAGACCAGCACGTCGATGTCACGCTCACCGCCTTCGCGCCGGGACAGGCTGGAGAGGATTCCCGGGTAGTGGTACCGCCCCCCTCCGCTCTTGACCCGGGAGAGCCGCCCCGAGATCAATCCTTCGGTCCCGTTGGCCGTATCGGGAACGATGACGTGCCGGTAGTGACCGTGTATCCAGCGGTGCACCCCCGCCCCGAGGAACTCGGTCCCGCGCAGGGCGGGCGGCGCGATCAGCCGGATCTGGTGAGAAAGGAAGAAGGACGGCACCGCATCGGCGTAACACCCGTAGCGGTGGTCGCTGACCACCAGGTCGATCTCCTCTTCGCGGACGATCTCCTCGACGATCCGGCGGGTCCGGCCGACGATCCCGACCAGCCGGGGAGTGGCCCCGATCAGGAGCAGGGGATCGGCTCCGCGGTTGGTGTAGCGCAGGCCGTAGTCGGGCAGCTCGACGAAGCGGGCGTGATGCACCTCCCGGCGCAGGAAGAGCAGGGAGCGGCCCGAACTGCCCACTACGATCTCCCAGCCGCGGTGCAGATACTCCCGGATCACCGGCAGGCTGCGGAGATCCACACCACCGGCGAGGCCCAGGCGCTCGGCATCAGCACCGTCTACCA
>CAYSYY010000550.1:0-2808 GCA_964435265.1 uncultured Gemmatimonadota bacterium | reverse complement strand
GCAGCCGGTCAACCGGCTCGATCCGATCCTGCGGATGGCCGTGGAGCGCAGCGCCGAACTCCAGGAAGCCCGGGCCCGGGGGGAGGAGATCTCCGCCCTGGATCGGGCCCTCGGTGTCATGGCGGCTCCCGCCGGGCTCGACGTCTGGGTGGAGGTCCTCATCAAGGGACCGGGGGCCGAAGCAGCGGTCCGGGCCGCCGGAGGCGTCACCGGCCGGCGGGCCGGCTCGATCGTCACCGCCCGGCTGCCCCTGAGCGCGGTCATCGCCGTGGCGGCTTCGGCCGGGGTGGAGTACGTCGAAGCCTCGACCGAGAACCACATCGCCATGAACGCCGCTCTCGACTCGATCCGTGCCGACGCACTTCACAGCGGCGCCTACGGCTACCGCGGCTCGGGCGTGCTGGTGGCGGTCTATGATACCGGTCTGGACTACCATCACCAGGACTTCCGCAATGGCGACGGCACCACCCGGGTGCTCGCCATGTGGGATCAGACCGACGACAGCGGGACGGCCCCGAGCGGCTTCTCCTACGGCTCGGAATGGTCCCAGGCCCAGCTCGATGACGAAATGGACGGCTCCCCGGCCGGCCTGGTGACCCAGACCGACATCCACGGCCACGGCACCCACGTCATGGGGATCGCCGCCGGGAACGGGCGGGCCACCGGCAACGGCGAGCCCGACAGTGTCTACGTCGGGGTGGCTCCGGCGGCCGATCTGCTGGTGATCAAGGGGGGCAACGGCAGTTTCTCGAGCGCCGACATCGTCGACGGCATCACCTGGACCTTCGCCCGGGCCGACGCTCTCGGCCAGCCGTGCGTCATGAACATGAGCCTGGGGGGGCACGCCGGCCCCCACGACGGCACCATGCTCTATGAGGAGGCGATCGACAGTGCGGTGGGCACCGGCAAAGTGGTCGTCGTCTCGGCCGGCAACGAGGGCAGTGACGCCCTGCACGACCGCACCCCGCTCTCGGCGGGGGCCCCGGCCGACTCCTTCAGCTTCACCATCCCCGGCTATTCCCCCAACGCCGGGACCGGCAACGACTACGTCCTCTGCAACATCTGGTACGAGGGCTCGACCACCGTATCGATATCGCTCAAGAATCCCTACGGCGGCGTCTACGGGCCGGTCGCCAACGGCGACATCTACGGCGTCAACACCTCACTGGGCTACATCTACATCAACAACGCCAACAGCGGCGCCGACGCCCGGAACGGCGATTACCAGTGCATCCTGCAGATCTACGATCCGGCCGAGGGCTTCGAGCCCGAGCCGGGATCGTGGACCGTCATCTACCAGCTCGAGAGCGGGGCTTCCACCCCCGTCGACATGTGGTTCTACGGCAACACCTTCGACGCCGTCGTCGACGCCGCCACCTCGTACTACACCGCCTCCCACCCCGGCACGGCCAACGGTGCCCTCACGGTCGGAGCGTGGGTCTCGAAGTGGGGCTGGAACGCTCTCGACGGCTACTCCTACACCTACACCGGCACCGACCGGACCAGCGATTACGCCTCGTTCACGAGCTGGGGGCCGTCGCGCGACGGCCGGCAGAAGCCCGAGATCGCCGCCCCGGGGCAGGGCATCATGTCGGCGATGTCCTCCTATATGCCGACCCCCGCCGATGCGTGGCGCGATCCCGACGGGGTGCACCGCATCTCGCAGGGCACCAGCCAGGCCGCCCCGGTGGTGACCGGTACGGTGGCCCTGCTGCTCGAGATCGATGGAACC
Organism: uncultured Gemmatimonadota bacterium; assembly: GCA_964435265.1. Lineage (GTDB taxonomy): Bacteria > Blakebacterota > Blakebacteria > Blakebacterales > Blakebacteraceae > CAYSYY01. The sequence continues at coordinate 1,076 of CAYSYY010000550.1, read as the reverse complement.
TTGACGTCTTCAGAAGTCAAAGACCTCCTGCAGAACAACGCTCACACCGACAGCTTCACAGGCGCAGTCCCCAACGACACCTGGGGATACGGCAAGCTCGACGCCCTCGCTGCCGCCGATGCCATATTGACATCATCCACTCCCCCTTCGATCCACCTCTATCAGCCCACCGGCGTGCAGCGCGGTGATGTCACGGTCGAATACGTGATCTCGGATGCCGACAACAACACGGTCAGTCTGCTGATCGAGGGTTCCGCCGACGAGGGCACCACCTGGCAGCCGGTGACCGTCAGCGGGGACACTTCCAACATCACCCCGGCCAGCTATTCGGGCAGTCTCATCTGGGATTCCCTCGCCGATCTGGCCGACGAAGAGGCGCAGAACCTATGGCTCCGGGTTACTCCGTATGATGCCGGCGGCTGGGGAACACCAGATACCACATACATCGACGTCGACAACCGGGCCCCGCTCTGGATCGCGGCCGAAGGGTCTGAAGGGGATACGACCTTCACCTTCTGGTTCAACGAACCAGTGGCAGATTCAAGCGCGACCAATGCATCCAAAATTACTCTATCAGGCGGACTGACCCTTTCGAGCATCTCTCCCAATGCGGCCTGGACAACCGCCGATTCGATGTCAGTGGGAAGAAGTGGCGGAGCGGCGGGGGTTATGAATGGACAACTCTTCGTCGCCGGTGGAACTGATGGTCCAAACTGGCTCAATATTATGGAGAGTTACAATCCGGCCACCAACTCCTGGGATGTCAGGAACTCACTGACCACAGGCAAACTATCTCCTGTAGCAAGTGTAATCGACAACCGGTTGTATGTGATATCGGGATCCACCAGTGGCGGCTTCTCGAATACCGGCGAGGTCTACAATCCGGCTACCGATACCTGGTCATCCATTGCTCCAATACCTACGGCCAGATGGCGCGCTGCAGCGGGAGTCATTCAAGGAAAGATGTACGTTGCAGGGGGAGTGAACGCCAGTGGATATCTGCAGACGCTGGAGGTATATGATCCGAAAACCAACAACTGGACGACGAAGACCCCCTTGCCAGCAGCCACTTCAGG
>CAYSYY010000549.1:0-2817 GCA_964435265.1 uncultured Gemmatimonadota bacterium | reverse complement strand
GCAGCAGGTAGAAGCGGGGCCGGGCGACGGCCCCGGCGACCACGCTGCGCATCGAGGCCACCGAGGTCAGCGGCATCATCGGATCCAGCTCGTGGATCGCCTCACTGAGAGGCTGGAAGAGGGTGTTCACCGGCAGGGCGGTGCGCACCAGCAGAACGGCGAAGCGCTGGGAGAGATCGGTGATCGGCTGGTAGAGGATCGGCGGCGGATCCTGGGTCGGGCTGCGCTGCAGCACATCACCCGCCACCCCGGTGATGGTGGCCAGTTCGGGGGTGAAAAACGACCGGGCCCGGCGCCCGACGGCCGACTCCCCGGGGTAGTAGATCCGGGCGAAGGTCTCGTTGACCATGATCACGGGATCCTCCCGCGCCAGGCTCGCTTCGCTCAGGCCCTCTCCGGCGACGGTCGGGATGCCGAGCACGCGGAAGTAGTCCGGGGTGACGGCCACCAGCTGGATCTGGGGCAGGGCGGGATCGTAGGGGAGGCCTTCCCGCTGGATGCCCGACGTCCAGGTGCTCCCGCCCATAGGCAGGTTGGCGTTGCTCAGGGCAGCCGCGGTCACCCCGGGGATGCGGGTGACGCGTTCCAGCAGCCGGTCGAAGAAGAGGTCGCGGTCCGCCAGGGTGGGGTAGCGGAAGTCGGGGGTCTGGAACCGCACCACCGCGACCCCGTCGGGATCGAAGCCCCGATCCCGGCTGACCATCTTCCAGAAACTGTGCCCGAGCAGGGCCGCGCCGGTGAGCAGGACCATGGTCAGGGCGATCTCCGCCGCCACCAGAGCGTTCAGGAGGCGCCGGCCGGTCCGCCCCGGCGAGACCCGTCGGCTCCCCTCCCGGAGAAGCGCTTCCAGGCCCGAGGCGGCCGAAGCGCGCAGCCCCGGCACAAGCCCGGCCAGCATACCCGTGACGGCGCCCAGGACCAGAGCGAAAAGGATGACCTGAGCATCGACCGCGATCTCGGCCCCGCGCGGCAGATCCTCGGGGAGCAGGGCGAACAGCGCGTCGATCCCCACGGCGATGAGCAGCAGTCCCAGCAGGCTCCCCGCCAGGGCCAGGGCGATGCCCTCGAGGATCTGTCCCAGAACCAGCCGCCCGCGCCCGGCCCCCAGAGCCGCCCGCACCCCCGTTTCCTGCCAGCGCCTCAGGCTGCGCCCGAGCAGCAGGTTCCCCACATTGGCGCAGGTTACCAGCAGCACGAGCAGGACCGCCCCCGCGAGCAGCATGAGGGGGCGCCTGATCTCGCCGGTCAGCCAGGTGTGCAGGGGGGTGACGACGGCGGCCAACCCGCCGGCGGTCTCGTGCTCCTGCATGATACCGGTCAGGTGCTCGGCCGCCGAAGCCGGCGAGGCCGTCGGGCGCAGCCGCCCCAGGGCAGTCAGGTAGCGGGGCCCCCAGGAGCCGCCGATCAGGTCGGCGATGTACGGTTCGATCGGGACCCAGGCCTCGGCATCGGCCGGGTACGCCGGGCAGCCCGCCAGCACCCCGATCACGGTGTGGTCCTGGCCGTTGAGCCGGATGGTGGTGCCCAGGACACCGGGATCGGCGGCGAAGAAGCGGCGCCAGAGACCCTCGCTCAGAACCACCGGCTGGGTGCTGCCCGCCGCCGCTTCGGCGGCGGTGAAACCCCGTCCGAGACGGAACGGCACCGCGAAGGCGGGGAAGAACTCCGGTGAGACGGCGGCGGCGTTCACCTCGTGCGGTTCGCCGTCGACCACCAGCTCGAAACCCATCTCGGAGTACACCGTCAGAGCCTCGAAGACGGCTGAACTGCTCTCCCGCCATACGCCGTAAGCCGCCGGCGAGATCCGCGACAGACTCCCTTCGTTGCCCTCGACCCGTTCCCGGATCACGACCAGCCGGTCCGGATCGGGAAAGGGAAGGGGCTGCAGCAGTACGTTGTCCACGATGGTGAAGACGGTGATGCTCGCGCCCAGGCCCAGCGCCATGACGGCGACCACGGCCAGGGAGGAGAACGGGCTGCGGGCGAGCAGGCGCGGCAGCAGCCGGCATTCGGCGCCCAGCGCCGCCAGCCGGTCGCCGGGCGTGCGCCGGCTGTTCAGCTTCCGTCGGCGCATGCGCAGGCGGTCGGAGTACCGGTCGGCGTTGCCGAATCTGCGCCGGGCCTCCCGGCGCGCGTCGGCCGGCGTCATTCCTTCAGCCTGCAGCCGGTCGATGCGTTCCTGGAGGTGATGCGCGATCTCCTCGGCGATCGGATCGCGCGGGCTCCGGCTCCGTTTCACCGGCGCATCGTGCGGTCGGTTCCCGGTCATGTTCGCCGGATCGTCCGGCCGCCGATTCGGGATCCTGTTCGGCGAGTCGTCCGGCGGTCGGTTCCCGGTCATGAGTTCAGCACCTCGGCCATGGCGCTGACATAGCCGAGCCAGCGGTGTTCTTCGGCTCGCAGCGATTTCACCCCCTCGGCGGTCAGGCGGTAGTACTTCGCCCGCCGCCCCCGGCTCGAGACGGCCCAGCGGGCGGTGAGCCAGCCGCGCTCCTCCAGCCGGTGCAGGGCGGGGTAGAGCGCGCCTTCCTCGACCATGACGGCCCCGCCGGTCCGGTCGCTGATCCAGTCCAGGATCTCGAAACCGTGCAGCTCGCCGGCCGCCTCGAGGGTCTTGAGCACGAGGAGTTCGAGTGTGCCCGTGATCACACCGTAGCGTTCCTGTGCCATGATCTCCCCTTTATGGCCTAAATGATTTAGGTCAATACCTCCCCGATATACGCCGGGCGACGGGGCGAGGTTTCACTCCATTGAGACAGTCGCCGGGACCCAGGGGCGGGGTCACCTCCCCCGTGGCGTAATCGGGGATATCCGTCG
>CAYSYY010000548.1:0-2824 GCA_964435265.1 uncultured Gemmatimonadota bacterium | reverse complement strand
CACTCTCTACAGCTCCGGTATCGTGGATCTCTATCATTTCGCCGAGGAATTCCTCAGCGTTGAACAGAATCCTCAAATCCGGCAGGCGCTCACGGTAATCCAGCAGTATCTCGATGACACCGTGCTGGCCGAATGCCACGGCTCGCAATATCCCGGCTCGCACGGCCTGACGATCTTTCTCCCCGACTCGCTGTCGGCATCGTACTACCTGCCTCTCTACACCAGCAGTCAGTACGGCCTCGACGTCGTCGAGGAAACTCACTGGGACGAGCTCCTCACGGCCCTCTTCGGACCGCTCGCCATCCTCCCGGAGCGTATGACGGATCCGCGGCCACCGTCTACCGACGGCTTCATCATTCCGCCGGCCGGCAGGTAAAGAACCGCCAACAGGCCGTTGGACGAAGTCCCTGTTCCGATCCGCCCTCGGCGACGGGAGGAGAGAGATGCGTGGCGACGGGAGGAGAGAGATGTGTGAAGATACTCAAGCTCGGAGGCTCGTATGATCAGATGTCCTCACGATCGCGAGTTCTTCCCCGCATTGGCGGTGATGAGCCGGTAAAGTTCGTGCCGGCTGCCGATATCCAGTTTGCGGTACAGGTTGTAGGTATGGTTCTTGACCGTGCTCACCGAGATGAAGAGCCCGTCCGCGATTTCTTTGCCGCTCCTGCCCTGCAGCAGCATCTCCATGACCTCCCGCTCCCGCGCGGTGAGGGAATGGTCGGTGGTAATCTTATCGAGAACAGCTCTGTTGCCGGCCAGGAGATCAGAGCCGCGCCAGGCCGGATCGAAGAAACGCGGCAGCCAGATCAGGGGGATGCCCGCCAGGTACAGGACAGTGAGGGCGTAAAGCAGAACGCGGGATCCCGGCAGGATGATCAGAATCAGGGTCAGCAGGAGATAACCGGACAGGTAGAGAATCGCGAACGCCGAGATCGCCCGCTTCTGCAGACCGGCCGGGATCTTCCGGACCTCGATCAGGGTCACCGTCATGGCCGCAGCCAGGCTCGTCCAGGCGAGCCGTCCCAGCCACATCTGGGCCAGGAACAGGGGGTAGTCCGTCTCCGCGGTCAGGGCGATCCCATGCAGGAACGCAAACACCGTCACGACCGCTGAGAGGATGATCCAGCCCGCCGTCGGGAGCTCCTTCTGTACGATACGCCGTGAAGTCGCCAGAAGCATGCCCACTATGCCGGCCGTAGCACCGAAGCCGATCAACAGATCGACCAGCGACAGCCAGGGTACGGGATTCTGCCCCGCCAACGCGGCGATGTTGATCTTGAAGTACCCGAACAGGGTCAGCGGCAGGAGATCGAGCGCCAGAAAGACCTCATACCACAGGTACGATCCCAGATAGGGCAGCGGGCAGGCCCGCCGGGCCTGGGCGATCAGGACCGCACCCAGAATGGCGAGCATCAGGGTCACAGCCTGTATGGCCAGGGTGAAATGATCCATGCCGCCTCTTCGGGCTCGGATATACGACTGGGCCTGCAGACCCAGTGCAGAATCCAACCTTCTCCCTATATACATCCGGAATCCCCACCCCACACAGTACGTATAGAGAGCAGCAGAAGCCCCCGGTGAGCGGGCACGACCATGTGGTGCCACGTCGGATCACGACAGAGATCACAGCAGAGAGGCACAGATGACTGAGATGATCGCGAGAGCATCGGTCCGGGCCACGTTCGAGGGAGCACCGGTCCGGGCAACAAATAACAAGGGACCGTTCCGGATTGTAATCGTGGCGGCGACGATCCACGCCCTGCTCGCCATATCGGCGGTCCCGGCCCGGGGACAGGACGAGATCCCGATCAATTCCCGCTGGTTGGGGGAGCGGGTGTTCATCACCTGGGCGTGCGACTACTTCCAGGGTACCAACATGGCCGTCCTTGTATCGCGCGAAGGTCTGGTCATCATCGATACCGGCTTGAGTCCCACCATGGTGCGCCGGCAGCGGGCACTCATCGAACGGGAACTCGGCCGCAGCGATTTCCGCTACCTCATCAACACCCACACGCACAACGACCATGCCTTCGCCAACGAGGTCTTCCCCGAGGCAACCGTGATCGCCCCCGAGGTCGGTCCGGCCGCCCTGCAGCGGGAGATCGAACTGATCCCCGAGCTGCTCGAGCGGCTGCACAGCAGTTACGCTTCGTACCGGGAGTGGGCCGCCGAAACTCCCCCCGACAGCCTCGAGGGCATCCAGGCGCGGGAGGGGGTCGCGGCCTTCGAAGTGGGGATCGCGGATCTGGAGGCGGGGATCGAGCCCCGCTTCCCGAGCGTGACCTTCTCCGACCGCTATACTCTGGATCTGGGTGACCTCACCCTGGAGCTCTACACCTTCGCCGGCTTCCACTCCGACTCCGACATCCTGATCCTGGTGCCGGAAGAACGGATCCTCTTCACCGGTGACGTCTTCTGGGGCGGTCAGCTCCCCCTGCTCAGCGAGGAAGCGATCGGGAACTTCCCCCGAGTATTGAACACCTGGGAGACGATCCTCGCGGTCTGTCCCGACCTCGAGATCCTCGTGCCGGGGCACTCCGATGTCCCGCTGACCCTCGATCAATTCCACGGCGTGCATGCCTACTTCTCCCGCCTCTGGTCGGATGTCGAGGCCGCCCGGCAGGCGGCGATGCCGCTTGTCATGTTCCTGCTGCAGAACGAGTTCCGGACGCGGTATCCCGAGGTCGCAGACTGGCGATTCATCGCCCGCGAGTGGAACTTTCATCAGCACAACCTCTACCTCCTCTGGCAGCTGGCCGGCCGCTGACGCGGCACCGGCACACCGGCGGCGGGAGGAGGTCCGGCGCGGACCTCCGGGATCGGG
>CAYSYY010000547.1:0-2835 GCA_964435265.1 uncultured Gemmatimonadota bacterium | reverse complement strand
CGGCAACCCGCGGGAGGAGTTCCTGCCGCTGACCCGCGAGCAGATCGAGGCCGAGCTCCACGGGATGATCGAGAGATGGGTCAAGGCCGGTTGTCCGCTGGATGGAAAGGTCCGCCATCCCATGACCGCCTGGGCCCGGACCATCGGCGGGCCAGGGGCCGACGGCGCCCGGGCCCTGATCGCGACCTCCGACGGCGGGTTCCTGCTGACCGGATATACCTTCGCGCCGGGGGAGACGGACGCCGATCTGCTGCTGGTCAAGACCGACCGGGAGGGACGCCCGCAGTGGTCGTTGACGGTGAGTGGAGCGGGGACCGAATACGGGAACGCCTGCGCCGAGGTCGCCGACGGTTTTCTCGTCACCGGTTTCACGACCTCGTGGGGCGCGGGGGGCCGGGACCTGGTGGTGCTCAAGGTCGATCACCTCGGCCGCGAGCAGTGGTCGCACACCTACGGCGGCGGGAACCGGGATGTCGGTCAGGCTCTGCTGCCGCTCTCCGACGGCACCATCGCGGTCTGCGGCTTCACCGCCTCTTTCGGGGCCGGGGAAGAGGATGTCTGGGTGTTGAAACTCACGTCCGAGGGGGAGGAGATCTGGTCGCGCACCTACGGCGGGGCCCGGATCGACATGGGGAATTCGATCCAGCCAGCCCCGGACGGAGGTTTCCTGATCGGGGCCACCAGCCTCAGCTACGGGGGGCCCAACAGCGATTTCTGGCTCCTGCGCACCGACGCCCGCGGCGACACCCTCTGGACCCGGAACTACCCGGCGCGCGGACCGGCCGGTCACGCCTTCGACTGGTGCCGCTCCTCGACTGCGACCTGCGACGGCGGGGTCCTGCTGGTCGGGTACGCCGACTGCAACGACCTCATGGATACGGTCGCGATCCGCGCCGATGCCGGGGGGAACGAGAGCTGGCAGCGGTACTTCGGCGCCAATCCCTTCTATGATTACGGTTTCTCGGCCGCGGAGACCCCCGATGGCGGTTTCCTGGTGGCCGGTCTCAGCAAGAGGGTCCACGCCGTCCCCCGGGCGGGCGAGGACATCCACGACAATGAGATCTCGCTGGCGAAACTGTCCGCCGGCGGCGATATCCTCTGGCAGAGGCGATTCGGCGGCGAGGGTTCCGACCGGGCGTCGGCCGTCGTCATAACACCCGAGGGCGATATCGTGCTGGCCGGCCAGACCTCCTCGGGGGGCGCCGGTTCGTTCGACCTCTGCCTCATCAAACTGGCCGGCCGGTAGCCTCCCGCCTCGGACGTCCGAGCCACCGACGAGAGCTCGTCCCGGACGGTCCCCGGCGAACCGGACAGGAGGCGGGATGGCCCGCGACCGCGGCGACACCGAAACCAATTTCGAGGTCCGCAGCTTCGACCGCGACCTCCCTCTGGAGGAATACCGGCGGTTGCCGCGCGCGCCCCTGACCATCGTCCTCGACAACCTGCGCAGCGCCTTCAACGTCGGCTCCATCTTCCGGCTCTGCGACACCATGCGGGCCGCCGAGCTCATCCTCTGCGGCTACACCGCCCACCCCCCCCATCGGAAACTGGAGAAGACGTCACTGGGGACGATCGACTACGTGCCCTGGCGGCACATCGATTCAACCCGCGACGCCGTCCGGGACCTTCAGGCACACGGCATCCCGGTCTGGGCGGTGGAAACCGCCTCGCACGCCGTGCGCTACGACCGGGCTGCGTATCCCGCGCCGGTGGCTCTGGTATTCGGCAACGAAGCCCTGGGTGTCGACCGGGCCGTCCTCGCACTCTGTGACGGGTGCGTCCAGATCCCGACCTTCGGGTACAAGAACTCGCTCAACGTCGCCACCGCCGTGGCCGTGGTCGGGTACGAGGTCCTGCGGCAGACCATTCCCGACGGTCTCTCCGACAGCCTGCCCGAGCTGTCCGACTGAGCGGGCCGGCCTCTTCCATTCCATTCGGCACTCCCCGATCATCCGACTGAAACCTCCGCCCGCGACGGGACGTATACATTGTCGTCGTCATGATGTCCACATTGTCGTCCTCATGGAGGTGAGAGGTGGGAAACGCGGCCCCGCTGGGGGAATTCGAACAGCTCATCCTGCTGGCGATCCTGAGGCTGGGATACGAAGCCTACGGGGTGACGATCCGTCATGAGATCGAGGAGTGCACCGGACGGAGTGTCTCGCGGGGAGCGGTTTACACCACCCTCGACCGGCTCGAGGATAAAGGACTGTTGAGCTCGGCCAAAGCCGACTCCCCCGGTCCGCGCACCGGCATGGTCCGGCGCTATTTCGCGGTCGAGCCCGATGGTCTCGAAGCTCTGGCGGCCGCCGGCAGTGCCCTGCGTACGATGTGGAGCGGGCTCGAACCGATGCTCGGTGATCTCTGATGGCCGGCCTCGAACTGCCCCGACTCGCAGTCGCCATGCTGCGTCTGACCCTGCCCCGGACCGCGCGGCAAACGGTGATCGGGGAACTGGCCGAGGAATACGCCGACGAGATCGTCCCCCGCCTCGGCCCGATCCGGGCCCGGCTCTGGTTCTGGCGCGAATGCCTGGCTCTAGGTGCGGCCTTCATCGCCGCCGCTGTCCGACGAGGCCGCAGCCGCGACGCCGACGTCATCCTGGCCGCCCGGCGCTTCCGGCGCTCCTCGCGCAGCTGGGGTGAGAGCCGCGAACGGGACGGGATGGTCACGGCGGTACGGCATGATGCCCGCCACGGCCTGCGCACCCTGCTCAAACGCCCCGCTTTCACCCTGACCGCCCTGCTCACCGTCGCCGTCGGGATCGGCGCCAACACCACCATTTACAGCCTGTTGCACGCCATACTGATGCGCCCCCTCCCCTTTGCCGAGGCC
>CAYSYY010000546.1:0-2837 GCA_964435265.1 uncultured Gemmatimonadota bacterium | reverse complement strand
GGCAGGAACGGGCGACCCGGATCCGCGAGGGCATTCTCAGGGGTGCCGAGCTCCTGCCGCCGCCCGAGCGGTGCCCCCTGAATCCGATCATGCACAGCCGCCGCGAACACTACGGCTACAGTGTCGAGAATGTGGCCTTCGAGAGCCTGCCCGGCTTCTTCGTGACCGGCAATCTCTACCGCCCCACCACCGATGGCGGTCCTCACCCTGCGGTGCTCTGCCCGCACGGTCACTTCGAGGGGGGCCGGTTCCGCCCCGACCACCAGATCCGGTGCGCCCTGCTGGCGCAGATGGGCGCAGTCGTCCTGGCCTACGATATGGTCGGCTGGGGGGAGTCCACCCAGTTCGAGGATTTCTCCTTCCCGGAATCGCACGAGACTTTCGCCCAGGGCGTGGCGGTGCAGACCTGGAACAGCATGCGGGCGGTCGACTTCCTGATCAGCCTCCCCGACGTCGATCCCGCACGGATCGGCGTCACCGGCGCCTCGGGGGGCGGCACCCAGACCTTCCTGCTGGCCGCAGTCGATGAGCGCATCGCCGTCTCGGTGCCGGTCGTGATGGTCTCGGCCCACTTCTTCGGCGGCTGCATCTGCGAGAGCGGCATGCCCATCCACGCCAGCGATACCCACCTGACCAACAACGCCGAGATCGCCGCCCTGGCCGCCCCCCGCCCCCAGCTCGTCATCTCCTGCGGCGAGGACTGGACCCGGAACACGCCCGAGGTGGAGTTCCCTTATATCCAGAACGTGTACCGCCTGTACGGCGTCCCCGACGCTGTCCGGAACCTGCACCTCGCCGACGAGGGCCACGACTACGGCCCCTCCAAACGCTTCGGCGCCTGCCTCTTCCTGGCCGAACACCTGGGACTGCTGATCGACCGGGTGATCAGCTGGGACGGTACCATCGATGAGAATCCGATAACGATCGAGGAGGAAGCCGCCATGCGCGTCTTCACCGGCACCCACCCCCGTCCCGCGCACGCCGTCCGGGCCATCGAATGGCGCCCGGGAGGATCGGACCCTGCGGGCCGAACTCAACGGGTACGCTGACTACGCGCGGCGGGTCCGGTACCGGCTGATACCGCCGCTCTGGTGAACCATGGTGCAGAGATAAACACATCGCGCCCTACTTCCGTCATCCTTCCAGAACCCGGCCCGTACAGGATCCTCTCCCTTTTATCTCCGCGCCGCGGTTCCCGGGTTCCGCTCTGCTATCGAGTATTGACGCGATCGCCATCCCCGCCCGAGGGGATGACGGCCCCACCCGGACTCTCTGGAGGGATTGACCCATGCATCCGTACCAGAACTCCCGCCTCCCCCGCCCCCCACACCGTAATCCCACCCGCCTGAGCGCCGCGGTCCTGATGTTCCTCCTCGCACCCGCCGTTGTTCTGGCCCAGGGGCGCACCGGCACCATCGAGGGGACCGTGACCGACAGGGTGACTGGGGCACCGATAGCGGCGGTAACAGTCGGGCTGTTCCGAGCCGACGGCGCCGCAATGAACATCGGATCCTTCACCGATGCCGAGGGATCCTACCGGATCGCCAACGTACCGCCGGGCCACTACCGGCTCCGGGCCGCGATGTCAGCCTACCAGACGGTGGAGGTCGACGATCTGCTCATCGCTGTCGGCATGACGACGCGACAGGATTTCCAGCTCGAAGTGCCCCCGGCCACCGGTGTCATCCGGGGCATCGTCACCGGCACACCACCGGGCAGGCCGATCGCCGCGGCGAATATCACCCTCCTCACGGTCGAAGACGTCCTGACCACCCTCGGTGCCTTCTCCAATGCCGCGGGGGAGTACACGATCATCAACGTGCCGCCGGGCCGGTACCGGCTCCGGGCAGCGATGCTGCGTTACACCCCGCTGGAGATACCGGACGTGACGGTCACCGGCGGTGAGACGACGATCCAGGACATCGGGCTCGTGAGCCCGATCGGAACCACCGGGATCATCCGGGGCACCGTCACCGACCGGGATACCGGCGAGCCGATCGCAGCGGCGAATATCACCCTCCTCACGCCCGACGGTGTTTTGACCACCCTTGGCGCCTTCACCAACGCCGAGGGGGAGTACGTGATCATCAACGTGTCGCCGGGCCACTACCTGCTCCGGGCTGCGATGGTGAACTACGGAACGGTGGAGGTCGAGATGGTACGAGTCACGGTCGGGGTGACGACAACCCAGCCGATCGTGCTCGAGCGCGTGCCGCCGCGCTGATCTCTGGTAACTCCGGTGTGTGAGTCATATATCGGTTGCCTAATGCACAAATGCTAACTAATATCCCATTGAACTGGAATAATATGCTACAGTTTATACCACTTGGAGTTGGAAATGCCCGATATCGATCGGCAACTGCTCGACCAGAATCCTTGGTGGGAGAATCCTGACGCCATCCGGGCAGATCCTCACCTCACCGAGCTGAATCAGCATCTCTTTCAGTGGAATCCACCCGTGGAATCAGCTCTTCCGCTCACGGGCGGTGCCACCCACACGCTACGCGGTCCCAGACAGGTCGGCAAAACCACAACGGTCAAACGCATCATCCGTACCCTGCTGAATCGCGGGGAGCGACGCGTCCTCTACTTCAGTTTGGATCTGCAAACCGATTTCACGGTTATTCCTGAGGTAGTACGTCGGGCTCGAGCGCTGCACCCGGAACCGGAGGGAACCTGGTTCATATTTTTCGATGAGATCACGGCCGTCGAAAACTGGGCCCGGGGGATTAAATACCTCTGGGATCAGGGTTTCGTTCGACGAGATTTCATGCTCCTGACCGGTTCCTCGGCATATGGCCTCAAGTTGGGAGCCGAACAATTACCGGGACGTCGAG
>CAYSYY010000545.1:0-2841 GCA_964435265.1 uncultured Gemmatimonadota bacterium | reverse complement strand
GGAGACCCGCTGTGAACGACGACATCAACGTGCTCGCCCTGATCAAAGGCAAGGTGCTCATCTTCAGCGGGAACAGGTACAGTCTCGCCGGCATCGAGAACGGTTCCTTTTCGGGGAAAGCAGACATCGGAACCGTCACCGCTCTGGTTTTCCTCGATGCCAGCAACCAGTTCATCGGGAATCTCCTCGCCGGCGGCTTGAACATGCTGCCGCTCGGCAGTCAGATGGAGGAGAACACCGTCATCGACCTGAGTACCCTGACGCTCGACAGCACCAGTGTCATCCCCGCCCACGATCCGATCGGGAGCGAGATCGATCTGACGGCCGACGAGATCAACATATTCCGTGAACTGGGAGGGTTTTACAGAGCCCTGGCCAAGAATATCGATGCCGACAACGATGGCGTTCCGGACATCCTCGTCAAACGGGAGCTCCGGATCAATTCCATCTTCTCGATCACCGGCGGGCACTGGGGCATCGACAGTACACCGCCTCTGGATTTCGATGCGTCGCAACTCTCTCAGAATATCAACTATGCGGTCCGGATCGAAGGGAACATCGCAATGGCTCCGGCCACCAGAGAACACGTTGCCCTGTCCGGACCGGATGGAAGTGAGAATAATATCTTTCTGAACCACTACGTTGCGGAGAAGGACTGTTTCATCTCGATCTTTCTGCGGCCCGGTCAGATTGAGAGCAACGATGGAACCATGAATCTCTTCCTGCCCTTTGAAGCGGGGATCTATTCCCTCACCTTGAACGGCAGCGACCTCTATACCCTGAACTACTCCAATATCGATGCCCGGTACTACCTGGTGGTGGCGACACCCACGCTGCATACCGATAGTGAGGGGAACATCGTCTCGGTATCTCTGGAATACAGATTGCCCGACAATACCCCGGTTGATCCGACTGAGTATGTGACCATTCTGCAGCTGCAGTGTACCCTGGCCGATGGCAGCAGGGTCGAGGTCGGCAGTCTCTATGAATCAGTCAAAACCAACCGGACCATCACCGACTTCAATCATGTGGTCATCCCGACTCCGTTCCCCCGGTCATCATTGGTGCAGATGAGCGTGAACTACAACGATCTGCTGGGGAACGAGTATGACGTCATCTGGCACTGAGCGGGAGTAGTCAACCAGCGATCGCCGTATCTGATCCCGGATCAATCGCTATCCGATCGCCGGCCGTCCGGCCGGCGATCCGCGCTACCGGGCGATCCGAGCCACGAAGAAGAGATCGTTGCCGTCCTCGTCACCGCCTGTGATCCGGAAGAGGGCTGCACCCGCCGGAGTGAAGGCCTTCGGCAGCGGGAGATCTTCGAGTGAGCCGATGAAGGTGAGATCCCGATCGAACAGGTCGATCCGTTGGCTGGTACTCCCGGCACTGTTCGCGAGCACCCAGATCCGACCGAGCGGATCGATCATGATCCCCTCGAGCGCCGGGCGTCTCTCCGCAAAGGGATACCGGCTTTCGAATTGGGGATTACTACGCCGGAATTCCTCGGTATCGACGCCGTACAGCTCGGCGAAGCGGGTCAGAAAGGCTTCCCGATCGGCGGCGGTCACCGTCAGGTCGGGAGTCGGCGCCACCAGTTCCCGCACCACGCGGCCGGAGAGGTCGCGTTCCTCGATCCGGTAGTCGGCCGAGGTGATAGTGTAGATACATTCGTTCTCACCCCAGGCCCAGTAGAGGTCGGGGGAGTAGGCCGGCGGATCGTACATCGTCGTCCGGCCCACACCGGGGATTTCGACCGGGGTCTGAGTGGTAGGATGGGTGCGCATTTCCGCGATGGTATCAGCCGCCGTACTGTCCGGTGGAGCGAGCAGGAGGCCCCGGAAACCACGGATGGAGCGGATCAGGAAGAGTTCGTCTCCGGCCGCCGTGATCGCAAAGTTCGCGTTTATCCCCCGCCCGAATCCGGGCGACCAGGAGCGAATCCGCCGGAAGGAGCCGTCGGGGCCGAACAGCGTGTACCGCCGCAGACCGAGATCGCCGATCCAGATCTCGTTGTCCCGGATGAAGATCTGCATCGGCATTTCGAATTCGCCGGGACCCGATCCCCGGCGTCCGAAGACCGTGCCGACCTGACCCTGCAGATCGGTGCGGACGATCTGCTGGTTGCCGAGGTCGACCAGGAAGAAGCTCTCCGGACTACCGTAGGCCGCATGGACGTCGCTGAAGATATATCCCGAGTCGCTGGCCCAGAGGTCCCAGACGGCCAGGGTATCCAGAGAGAGCCGGATCTCGGGGAGCCGATGCCAGGTGGTGCGTTCGACCCCCGACGCCAGCGTCTCGCGGGTGACGTCACCCGCGTTGCGGTTCCCTGCGCAGGCCGCGATGAGCAGGATAAGTGATATGAATATCGTCAGGGGAGAACATGGGTCGTGGACCGGCCTGAGTCGCAGGAGCACTATCACCTGACTGAATATCCTCAAACGATCAATCCTCCGCTGAAACGTCCACCTCGATACAATTCAAACGAGACTCCCCGCGGATAGTTGTATCAATCCCGTCGGTCTGGATGCCGCTTGTCGGCCCGGCGATACTCGAGGAGGTCGAGTATGTCGACCTCCGGTGATATTCTCCTCGGCCACATCCTCCAGGAGATCGCCTTTCTCGAGCAGCACTGCTCACCGATGGAGCTTCTCGAATAAACTCTCTTGGCAGGCATGCGGGATCGATTGGTCCACGACTACTTCGGAGTGGACTACGAAATCGTCTGGGACGTGATCCGCAACCGGCTGCCGCAGGTCGGGGAAAAGCTGAAGCAACTTCTTGCATCGACAGATAAACGGAAGTCCGGATGAATCGCTCCTGACGATGAGAGGGACAGAC
>CAYSYY010000544.1:0-2850 GCA_964435265.1 uncultured Gemmatimonadota bacterium | reverse complement strand
CGCCGTGACCCTGGCGATCATGGCTCCCGGGCTGGACCGGCGCCGGAAGACGTACCGGCGGCTCAGAGAACTCGACGAAGCGCCTTCGGGTCAGTGCCTCATGTTCGAGGCGCCGAAGAAGTGGCAGACCGATGTCTGGGTCAGGCAGCGGGCCTCGGGGCGCAGCATCGACCTGACGAAGGAAGCCGCCGACGCCCTGGTGGAACTCATCGGCGACGACCTGATGCAGCTCGACGGGGAACTCACCAAGCTGGCTCTCTACGCCGGCGATTCGACGGCGATCACCGCTGAGACGGTGGAGGCCGTAGTGGGGCGGCGGCGGGGGGAATCGCCGTGGGATCTGCCCCGCCGGCTCTTCGGCGGGGACGTGTCCGGCGCCCAGGTGCTGCTGAACCGGCTGCTGGACGCGGGGGAGAATCCCCCCTTTCTCGTCTCGGTCTTCACCCGCTATGTTCTGGAGGCCTGGCAGATCTCCCTGCTGCTCGCGGGCGGGGCGTCGCAGCAGACCGTCATCCGCGAGGTAGGCATACGGGAGTTCGCCGCCCGCGAAGCCATCGCCGCCGCCCGTCGGATACCGCCCGCGGCCTTTCCCCGCCTGGTGCAGGCACTCAAAGCCTGTGACGCGGGGCTCAAGAGCCGTTCCCGCCAGCAGAAACTGCTGCTCGAACGGCTGCTCATCACACTGGCCCTGGAGGCCGGTCTGATGACCGGAGCCGGAGCATGAAACGGAAGAAGAAGGGGGCTGAGTACGATCCCAAGGAGATGAGCTTTCTCGATCACCTCGAGGAGTTCCGGTGGGTGCTCATCCGCTCCCTGATCGCGCTGGCGATCGCCGCCATGGCCATCTTCCCGCTCTCGGGATGGATCTTCGAAGAGGTTCTCATCCGTCCCCTGCACACCCAGTTCCCGCAGCTCGAGCTGATCTACCTGAAGCCGGCCGGCAATTTCATGGCCATGATCTCGGTCAGCCTCTGGGGCGCCCTGCTGGTCGCTCTTCCCTATGTTTCCTGGGAGATATGGCGTTTCGTCATCCCCGGTCTGTTCCAGAGCGAACGGAAGCTCATTCCGATCATCCTGGGAGTGACGGTGATCTGCTTCATCGGCGGCGCCGCCATGGCCTACTTCGTGGTACTTCCCTATGCCCTGCGTTTCTTTCTGACTTTCGGTTCCGAGATGGTGCGACCTCAGCTCGAGATCAAGGAGTATCTCGCCTTCTCGATGCGGATGATCCTGGCCTTCGGAGTGGTCTTCGAGCTTCCCGTGATCTCCTTCTTCCTGGCCCGGGTGGGCGTGATCACGCCCGCCATGATGCGCAGGACGCGCCCCTACGCCATCTTCATCATCGCTCTTCTCTCGGCCGCCATCACCCCTCCCGATCCCGCCACCATGATCATGCTGCTGCTGCCTCTGGTGCTGCTCTACGAGATCAGCATCTTCGTCGCCGCGCTGGGGAAACGCAAGAGCACCGCTCTCGTGCAGGTATAGTCTCCCTGACGATCGACCGGATCCGGACCGGGCCCGCTTGCGGTTGACACGGCGAAGGCCCGGACTCTAGTTTCCAGCCTGCCGCCGCCACCGGATACGAGGATACATGCCCGTCGAGCGATCTAAATCCGCCGCCTTCCTCGAGATCATCGAGGACCGCCTCGAGCAGGTCGAAACCGGCCTCGAGCACGCGCTGGCGAGCGAGGTGCCGCTGGTGCGTATGATGGCGACCCATCTGCACCAGATGCGGGGCAAGCGCATCCGGCCGGCCCTGCTGCTGCTGATCTGCCGGGCCCACCGCTGCATCGGACCGGTGCCGGTGCAGGCCGCGGTGGCCATCGAGCTGCTGCACACCGCTTCCCTGGTCCATGACGACGTGATCGACGATTCCGAACTCAGGCGCGGTGTGGAGACTCTCAACGCCGTCTGGGGCGGGAACACCTCGGTACTGATGGGGGACTTCATCTTCGCCCGGGCCCTCAACCTGCTGCTCGAAACCGGCAATTCCCGTCTCACTCCCATCTTCGCGGTGGCCATCGACCGACTGAGCCAGGGCGAACTGCTCCAGGTCGATGTGCGCCATCAGCCCGCCACCACCGAGGAACTCTACTTCCAGATCATCCGTGGCAAGACGGCCAGTCTCTTCGCCGCCACGACCGAGATCGCGGGTGTCCTCTGCGGAGCCGCCGATACCACCGCCGAACGGTACCGCCGCTTCGGCGAGTCGATCGGCCTGGCCTTCCAGCTCACCGACGACCTGCTCGACTACAACGGTTCCTCCGACCTGGTCGGCAAACCGACTGGCGGCCGCGATCTGAGGGAAGGTAAGATCACTCTGCCGATCATCTACACCCAGCGGGTGGCCGAAGGGGCTGACCGGGAGCGCCTCTCGATCCTCCTCGCCGAGGAGGACGTGGAGCGCACCTGGCCCGAGATTCTCGATTTCGTCAACCGGTACGGCGGGATCGAGTACACCGTTGAAGCCGCCCGGAAACAGATCGACGAGGCCGGTGGGCACCTCGACCTGCTCCCGCGCGGAGAGACTCGGGACGCCGTCGAACAGATCATGGAGTTCATCCTCGACCGCCGACATTGAACCGGGAACGGGCCGCTCACATCGAAAGGAAACCGCGTGCGCACCTTCCGGCGCGTTGTGCATTACCTGCGGCCCTACCGGGCCTTCATCGCCGGATCGATCCTCTGCACGCTGCTCTTCACGCTCTTCTCCGGTCTGATGGTGTGGATGCTCATGCCCACCCTCGAGACCCTCTTCGAACCCGAACGGGTGGTGCAGGAAGTCGCCGCTCCGGCCGGACCCGCACCGATCGGCGCACCCGCGGCCGGGATCGTCCCGCGGCCCGGGAC
>CAYSYY010000543.1:0-2858 GCA_964435265.1 uncultured Gemmatimonadota bacterium | reverse complement strand
GACGGGCCAACCTCGGCCCCGGCGACGAGATCCTCATCACCGAGATGGAGCACCACTCCAACATCGTACCGTGGCAGCTGGTGGCCGGAGCCACCGGAGCGCGGGTGCGGTACGCGCCGATCACCCCCGAGGGGCGTCTCGACCTCGAGGCTTTCGCCGCGCTGCTCACCGAACGCACCCGGGTGGTGAGCGTGGTGCATGTCTCGAACGTCCTGGGCACCGTCAATCCGATCGCGGAGATCGTCGCCCTGGCCCGCGGCACCGATGCGATCATCGTGCTCGATGCCGCCCAGAGCGTGCCCCACCTGGCCGTCGACGTCGAGGCCCTCGGGGTGGACTTCATGGCTTTCTCCTCCCACAAGATGTACGGGCCGACCGGTTCGGGGATCCTGTGGGGACGCCGCGAGCTGCTCGAGGCCATGCCCCCGTTCATGGGCGGCGGGGATATGATCGAGCGCGTCTCGAAGCAGGGCACGACCTTCGCCCGGCTGCCGTATAAGTTCGAGGCCGGCACTCCCGACATCGGCGAGGCGATCGCCCTGGGGGCGGCGGCCGAATACATGATGGGCCTGGGGCTGGACCGGATCGCGGTGCGGGAGGAGGAACTCACCGCCCGCCTGCTCGCACGGCTCGCGACCGTCGAGGGCATCACCGTCTACGGCCCCCCCACCGGGCGGGCGGCCCTGGCCGCCTTCAGCCTGGCTTCGGTCCACCCCCACGATGTGTCCACCATCCTGGACGCCGACGGCATCGCGGTACGGGCCGGCCACCACTGTACCCACATCCTGCACGAGGTGCTGGGAGTCGGGGCGACCACCCGGGCCTCCCTGGCCTTCTACAACACCGAGGCTGAGATCGACCGGCTGGCGGAGAGCCTGCAGAAGATCGTGCGGTTCTTCGCCTGAGACGCCCGCCGTATCGCGGGACCGCAGCGTGAGGAGAATCCGGGCCGGCTCCCGACGAATACCCAGAGGAAGCGTGGGAACTGTGGTGTCACAGGAATGTGATGCCGCTCCACACCGAAGTCCGTCACTGTCTTCTCGATTCACTGCCGGGTGTTTACCTCGCCCTCCGGCCGTGTATACCTATCTGGAGATCAGGAACCACTCCATCCCGGGAGCCTGCCGATGCCTGTGAGGATCGCCAGAGGCCTGCTGGCCCTGCTGCTGGTCGGTTGCGCCGTCCATACTCCGTACGATCGCACTTACGTCTCGGAGGGGATCGCGGAACGGACCGAATTCGAACTGGGTGATGTTCCCGGACCGGGGGAGCCGCTGCTGCCGCAGGGAGTGGTGCTCTCCGACGGTCTCTCCGGAACCGAAGCGATCACCCTCGCGCTGTGGAACAACGCCGCCTTCCTCGAGGCTCTGGCCGAACTCGGTTTTGCCCGGGCCGATCTGGCCGATGCGAAGTTCCTCAGCAATCCGGTTTTCAGCCTGCTCCTGCCGGTCGGTCCGAAGGGACTCGAGACCAAGCTGTATTTCCCCGTCGCCGAACTGCTGCGACGCGGCTCCCGGGTGGCCGCGGCCGAACTCGATGCCGAGCGGGTGGCCGAAGCTCTGGTATACCACGGCCTGGGACTCATCCGCGATGTGCAGACGGCCTATGCCGGGTACGTCGCCGCCGGTGAGAGGGCCGAACTGGCCGCGGAGAAGGCCCGCGCCCTTACCGAGATCGCGGAGATAACCGCGGCGTGGATGCAGACGGGCGATATCAGCGAGCGGGATGCTTCGCTGGCCGCAGTGCGGGCGCAGCAGGCCGCCGATGCCGCCGCCGGGGCGGCACACGAGCACGCAGCCGCCTGGTATGGGCTGCGGGAGCTGATCGGTCTGGACCAGGCGGTCGATCCGATCGTTCCGGTCACGACCACCGTGGCCGCGGCCGTCCCGCTCGATCCCGAGGCCCTGCTCGAGACCGCCTGGGCCGCCCGGCCGGACCTGCGAGCCGGTGAGCTGGGGATCGAGGCGGCCGGACGGCGGGTGGGACTGGAACGGGCGCAGATCCTGGATCTCATCGGGATCATCGACGCCAAGGACAAGGGTGAGCCTCAGCTCACCGTCGGCCCGGGCATCGAGCTTCCGCTCCCCCTCCTGAACCAGAACCAGGCGGGCGTGGCGCGGGCCCGGGCCGAACTCGAACAGGCGGCCCGGGCCTACGACGCCGTCCGGCAGCGGATCGCCCGTGAAGTCGCGGCGGCCCTGGCCGGTTATGAAACGGCCTGTCGTCAGTACGAGCTGTCGGCGGAGCGGATCGTCCCCGCCCTGACGGTCGCGGCCGGGCAGGCCCGCGGAGAATGGGAGAGCGGCGAGGAATCGTGGCTCTTCGTGCTGGAGGCCCGGTGCGTCCTTCTCGATGCCCGGCTGCGGGAGGCTGAACTCCGGGCCCGGATCGGCCGGGCGGTGGCCGAACTCAATTTCAGTGCCGGTCAGCAGATCGTGCCGGCCGTCGAGGACGCCTCGCGTGAAGGGGGTGAGCTGTAATGCGTACCGAATCGACTCTGACCGGTCTGATCATCGTGCTCATCTCCCTGGCGGGCTGCGGCGGTGGAGCCGACCGGCAGCCGGCGGCCGGGGAACCGGCCGTGGTGGTGAACGCCCCCGAGGAGAGGGATCTGGCCACCATCACCCTCACTCCCCAGGCCGAGGCGCGGCTGGGGATCGAAACTGCCGCGGCCGTTTACCGTCCGGTGCAGCGGACCCGCCTGGCGGGCGGCGAGCTCATGGCCGTGCCGGGGCGGGCGGTGGTCGTGACCGCTCCGACCGCCGGCTTCGTGCTCGCTCCGGCCGGAGCGGCGCTGCCTTCCGCCGGCGCACGGATCGGGCGGGGCGGTGTGCTAGGCCGGCTCCTGCCGGCCCCGG
>CAYSYY010000542.1:0-2858 GCA_964435265.1 uncultured Gemmatimonadota bacterium | reverse complement strand
AGGTGCCGTCGAACCGCGGCTATCCCGGCGACCTCTACAGCCAGCTCGCCGCGCGGTACGAGAAGGCGGTCGACTTCGAGGGCGCGGGAGCCATCACCACCCTGGCCGTGACCACCATGCCCGGTGACGATGTCACCCACCCGGTGCCCGACAACACCGGTTACATCACCGAAGGGCAGTTCTACCTGCGCAACGGCCGGATCGAACCGTTCGGGAGCCTGAGCCGGCTCAAGCAGCAGGTCAACGCCGACACCCGTTCCGACCACCGGGCCATCATGGACGGGATGATCCGCCTCTACGCCTCGTTCAAGGAGACCGAGGAGAAGCGGGCGATGGGGTTCCGGATGAGCGACTGGGACCGGAAGCTGCTCAAATACGGCCGGCTCTTCGAATCGGGGATGATGGATCTCTCGGTGAACATCCCGCTGGAGGAGGCGCTGGATCGGGGCTGGGAGATCCTGGCCGAGTGTTTCACCCCCGAGGAGACCGGTCTGCGCTCCGATCTGTTCAAGGAGTACTGGCCGGGCGACGGCGCAGGAGCCGCGCCGCCGGAAACGGACGGGGAAGCGGAGGAAGCGCCGCCGGAAACGGACGGGGAAGCGGAGGAAGCGCCGCCGGAAACGGAGGGGAAAACGGAGGAGGAAGAGGAGGGGAAGGCGGGAACGGACATGGAGACGGAGTCCGCCGCCGCGGCTGAAGACAACGCCGCCGCGGCCGCGCCCGAAGAGCCGGAACCTGAGAAGGCGTAGTAGAGGAACGCCGACGAAGCGATGCCCAAGGTCCGCCTGACAAAGAACGAGCTCAAGAAGCAGAAGGACGACCTCAAACGGTTCACCCGCTATCTGCCCACGCTCGAGCTGAAGAAGAAGCAGCTCCTGCAGGAGATCAGGAAGATCCAGCAGGAGGTCGAGCGCCTGCAGGCCGAGATCCAGCGGATCGAACGGGAGGTCGCCGAATGGGCGGGCGTGTTCGCCGACGAAGTGGACCTGCGGCAGTACCTCAAGATCGGCAAAGTCGTCACCGGCGAGGGTAACATCGCGGGGATCGACATCCCCGTCTTCGAGGAGGTGATCTTCGAGGTCATCCCCTACGATTTCTTCTCGGTCCCGCTCTGGGTGGATACCGCCCTGGCGGTCGTGAAGGAACAGATCAAACGGGGGACCGCGCTGGACGTTCTGGCCGAGCAGGAGCGGATCGTGCGCGAGGAGCTGCGCATCACCATCCAGCGGATCAAGCTCTTCGAGGAGGTCAAGATCCCCGACGCCCGGGAGAATATCAGGAGGATCCGGATCTTCCTGGGCGATCAGCAGACGGCCGCGGTGGTGCGCGGCAAGATCGCCAAGACGAAGGTCGAACGTAAACGGGAGGCGGTCGGGCTCGCATGATCGTCAGGATGCAGAAGGTGACGCTGCTGCTGAGCGCACGGCGCAGGGAGGAAGCCCTCCGGGAACTCCGCCGCCTGGGCGTGCTGCACGTTACCCCCGTCCAGCCGCCCCGGTCCGGATCGATCCAGGACCTGCAGAGTGAGCTGACCGAGATCGAGCAGGCGATGGCGCTCCTGCCGGCGGGGGAACCGGCCGGGACGGTCCCGGAATCCATCGCCGACTACCTGGAGGAGGAACCGCTGCAGATCGCCCGGCGGATAGACGGTTTCGCCCAGAGCCGGGCGAACCTGCAGAGCGAGCTCGCCGAGTTCCGCGG
Organism: uncultured Gemmatimonadota bacterium; assembly: GCA_964435265.1. Classification (GTDB taxonomy): domain Bacteria; phylum Blakebacterota; class Blakebacteria; order Blakebacterales; family Blakebacteraceae; genus CAYSYY01. Next base: position 1,157 of record CAYSYY010000542.1, on the reverse strand, counting down.
CATCCGGTCGTGGTACGAGCGCTGGGGCCCGGTCTCCCACGCCTCGCTCGAAGAGCTGCGCCGGGCGGGACTCAGGGTGCGGTTCTATAGCGCCGACAAACGATCGCTCAAGACCCTGGCGCCGGAGACGCAGATCCATGTCGTGCGCGAGGACTCGGGGACGGTGTACTTCGCATTCTTCAGCGAAGATCCCGCTAAGAAACTCCCCTTCCGGGAGGAGCTGGTCCCGCAGATAGAACTCCCCGAACTGGACCGGCTGATCGGGCGGTTCGAAGAGCAGATCGGCGAGGTCGACGCCATCATCGCCGGACTCGGCGCGGCCCGCGACAGACTCGGCGCCGGTCGGAGCGAACGCTTCAAGCGCCTCGAGATACAGCAGGTCCTGCACGGCATGGGGACCGAGGAGGAGTTCGTCTGGCTGCAGGGTTTCTGCCCGGCCCGGATCGTTCCGGAACTCAAGGCCGCCGCCGAGCGGGAGGGATGGGCCTGGATCGTGGAGGATCCCGGCGAGGACGATGACGCCCCCACCCTGGTGGAGAACCCGTCGTGGCTGCGCATCATCCAGCCCCTTTTCGACTTCCTCGGCACCCTGCCGGGGTACCGGGAGTTCGACATCAGCTTCCCCTTCCTGCTCTTCTTCAGCCTCTTCTTCGCCATGATCGTGAGCGATGCGGGCTACGGGCTGGTCTTCATCGCCCTGACCTTCTTCGCCTCCCGCAAGGCGGGTCCGAACGCCCCGAAGGAGGCCTTCTCCCTGGTCTACGTGCTGGGCGGAGCGACCATGCTCTGGGGACTGCTGTCGGGCAACTGGTTCGGGTTCCAGGGGATCGGACGGCTCCCCTTCCTGAACTGGGCGCTGATCGACGCCATCGACGCCTTCTCCGATACCAACCAGGATTTCCTGATGTACCTCTGCTTCCTGATCGGGGTGGCGCACCTGAGCGTGGCCCACGCCCTGCGGGCATGGCGGTACCTCAACACGCCCCGGGCCGTCTCCGAGCTGGGCTGGATCGCCATCCTCTGGTCGATCTTCTTCGTGGCCGGCCAGCTGGTGCTTGGCAAGCCGGCGCCGCCGTGGCTGGGAGCGCTGTTCATCGGCGGTTCGGCGGCCGTGCTGATCTGCGCCAACTTCCGGAAGAACGTGCTCAAGGGGATCC
>CAYSYY010000541.1:0-2864 GCA_964435265.1 uncultured Gemmatimonadota bacterium | reverse complement strand
AACGAACGATCATCAATGCCGACGCTTTCCAATTGATCAACGATGTGAAAGCGGTCCTCGCTGATGCCAGGCGCCTCCAACCCCAGATCCGCGTCTGAGTCGCTCTCCGCCTCCGGCATGCTGCCAACAGGAGACGCCTGTGCAGGGACAGGCCGCACAAAGAGGGACAAGATGCATAGAGCCAGGATCACAGCCCTTTTTATCACCGCAGGTTTCAGCAACACTATGACACGCCTTTCATCTTTATCTGTTGCAGCATCTTTTGGGCGGAGGCCTGTTCTTTTCCCTCCAGGCCCAGTCGGATCGCCTCCGCGAACGCCTTCCCGGCACCTGTGAGGTCACCGGATGCATGGAGTGCAACCCCTAAATGATAATGGAAGAGCGGGGTTTCGGGACTGAAGAACAGACCATCTGCACATCGGCCATCCTCGTCTCTGCCAATGAGGACAGTCAGAGAGCCTTCACAACACGATCATGGGCAACGCCGGTGGTTCCCTCGAAATACGGCGGGGTAATCAATCTGATGACACTATTCACCCGTCCATCGGAAATCCTGATTGACGTTCAACGGGGGATCCTGATTGCCGACCCACAAGATCCAACAGTGAGATGGTATGGATTCGATGGCCGGCTGAACCGCGAACTCAGGTTGGGCCTTGAACCATCACCGGTGACTGCTGAAGAGAAGCATGCAATCGAAGAGTCTTACCGGAACCGCATTCAGGAACTCGAAGGATCGAATCGGGATCATTATGAGGAACAGTGGCAGAACACGACTATCCCGGATCAGAAATCATTGTGGGATGGTGTACTGGTCGACGATCAGGGCTTCCACTGGTTCCAGTACCATGAAGACTGGCTGCTGCCGGCCGAAGAGAGGGGTCTGTGGTCGTATATGGTCTTCAGTCCTGAGGGAGAATACCTGGGATCGGTCACCTGGCCGGGCCACATCTGCAGTATTTCACGCGGACATTATCTGTGGCGCCGCATTGATGAAGAAACCGATGGATATCGCTACGTCGTGTACCGCATCAGGCCGATGGTGGAGGGACTTGAGTATCCGCGCTGAGGCAGGACTGACGCGAGATGACTACGGATATGTGAACCCGCGCTGGTTCGACTCGATACGATAGACCTCGAGGATTGTCTCACCCGTTTCTTCATTCGCTCTGATCGTCATCAGATGCCCGCGGCTGAGCGAGCCGGAGGGTATCGGCCAGGTGGTGTCGCCGAGATACTCCCCCTCGGGACTGATAATGCGGAAGACTACACCTGTGTCCTCCAGGGTGAGAGCCCGGGTGGGATAGAGAAGCCAGAGGTAGCCGCAGTCATCGGTCTGGATGTCGCTCCAGAAGGCCTTGTGAGTCGGCAGGTGCAGGTTCTTAAGCCAGGCTGTATCGTGGGCCCGCCCGACCTCGGACTCGGTCTCGCCCCGGCGCTGCCGGATCAGATGCTTGATGTATTGCCTGTCCCGAGAAGTTACCGGTTCAGCAGGCTGATCGAGGCGGATGATCGAACGGAGTGAGCCGTCGGGATCGTGGACCCGAACCTCCGGTTCGAGTCCCGTTGTAGAGAGAATCCCCAGATCCGGAACGGGAAGCAGGCAGGCCTGGCCGGCGAAGTTGATGGCCATGCCGAAAAACAGACCTGTCTCCCTCGAATAAATCACTTGCGATGATTCCACCAGCGGGGTTTCGATGACGGCCAGGGTATCACCGGTCGTTGTGAGAGCTGTGCCTCGCCATCCATGCCAGCCTCTCGTTGAACCATCTCCTTGCAGCCGATTCAGGCCGATCAGGGTCTTGTCATCAAAGCAGTGAAGTTCGCTAATCCGGTCGTGGGGGGAAAGGGAATGGGAATAGATGGTTACCAGTTCCCCGGTCGTGGTGAATACGGTCGTCCGCTGCAGAGTCTGATCCCAGACCGCGAGTCTGTCCCCGGTAAGGGAGAGTATCCGCATGCGGCGGAATTCCCCCGGGCCGGCGCCCTCGTGGCCGAAGCTTCTGAGGTAGCGGCCCGACTCATCAAATACGGCGATCCGGTGGTTACCGGCATCGGCGATGTAGAACCGGCCTTCGGCATCCATCACGAAGCGAGGATCGGGACGGTGGAGCAGACTCTGCGGGTCCGATTCCTCCTGCCTGATCGTCACGACATGGGTGTAGGTGAAGAGCTCCCCCTCGTACTTCGGGCCGCCGCCGGTTTCAGTGATCGTGACTCCGTCTGCAGCAAAGGTGCGGAAGGTGTGGGAGGGGCCGCCCCGGGATGAGCTGCAGGCGGGGAGAAGAGCCGCTGCACCGAGCAGGATCATCAGCCGCATATATACACTCCTGATATGGATCGGTTCTGATACTGACGACAGTATATCATTCGATTGCCCGCCGGTCACATTGTCTGCAACCAATCCCGTGCGCTGATCGTCTAATGTATAACGCTGCTATAGAACTTGCCGGCAGGCGGGGACGCCCCCGGAGCGGAAGACAGGCAGAGACAGGATCCGATGGTCAGGGACAGGAAGAGAACGGGGGATCACTGATGGCGAGAGCGAAGAGACGAACCCTGGGGGAGTTCGAGCATCAGGTCCTGCTCTGCATCCTCCGTCACGGCTCGGAATCCTACAGCATGGAGATCGTGCTGGAGCTGGAATCCCGCACCGGCAAAGAGGTGGCTACGGCGGCCGTTTTCGTGGCCCTCCAGCGCCTGAAGGAGAAGGGTTTTCTCACCGACCGGGTCGAGGAACCAGGTGAGGAGGGCGGACACGCGCGGCGTTACTTCCGGCTCACGCCTCCCGCCCTGGAGGCTCTGGCCGAATCCCGGAGACATTACCTCAACCTGTGGGAGGGAGTGGAATCTCTCCTGGATGA
>CAYSYY010000540.1:1216-2867 GCA_964435265.1 uncultured Gemmatimonadota bacterium | reverse complement strand
ACTACGGCGGTTGGGGCATGTACCTGCGCATCCCCGATCCCGATCAGGTGCTGCGGATCAGCCCCCGACCATGATAAATCAGAACCGGATCGGTACGACGACCGAGAAGGAATGGAGCATCGTCTGCTCGGTGTGAGCGGGCAGGGACGACTGGATGGAGGCCAACAGATCGGAGCCGGTGCCCAACGCTCCCGGATTCCGCGGTTCGACGAGAACCAGGCGATCGCCCGGACAACTGATCTGTTTCGAGTGTCCTGAGTACACCACGGAGAAATCGGGAAAGCGAAGTGATATCCCCCAACCGGGAGTGAATTCCACCCACCGCTCGGTGCGGATATCGGACGTACGCCAGTAATGATCATCCTGGGTGATGTCGATGTTATTGAAACTGACCTGGATTCCGAACTGCAGCCCCAGGATCTTCTCTTCCCGGGACCATCCGGCCCGCAGGATCAGGTTCCTGAAACGGAAAGCGGTCTCGACCAGCCTGCTTCCTTCGGGGAAAACGGTTCCCCGGGGAGATGTCAGCTGCCGGGGGCTCTCACTCCAGGTGTCACACCAGGAGGGTTCGTAGACGACATCGGCGGCAAACACGTCCTGCCGCCGCTCGAAGGATACCCCCAATCCCGTCGACAGGGCAGTGACGGTGCCGGGATCGTGGGCGACCGAATAAAGCCCGAAGGGTTCGTACTCAGGTATCTTCGGGAATGATTTCCGGTTTACGGTCAGTTGAGCGCCGACCGTCACGGGAACCATGATCAGATCGCGGGTGCAGTTCAGGTGCAGGCCGATGGTCCGTGAGCGGTCGTGGTGCCTGGCATAGGTGGGCAGGAACGGAGGCGAGACGTTCAGCGGAGGGTTCTTCGGCCATTCGTATCGCCGGGCCCGTCGATCATAGCCGATGACGACGCTCGGCCACCGCAGATAGTGCGGCTGGTGGTGGATATCGGTTCGTGTCTGCAGGATGAGAAGTTCGAGAGTATGTCGGGAATCAGGGCGGATCATGCACCCGAGGCGCAGGTCGCGTATCGAACCGTGCTGATCGATGCGGTAGCTGTCGGTATACATCCGTCCGATCCCCTGCATTGCTTCAATATCGGCTGTCGCCAGGCTTACGCCGACACAGAGACGATCCGGCAGGATCTCGGTCCCGACAGTCAGAAAGAGGTAGCGGTTCTGCGGCGGTTGTTTCCGCAGGTAGAATCCGACGTTCGGATCCAGACCCTGGTGGAACCGGAGAGTGCCTGTGAAGAGCCCGGGGATCCAGGGCAGGGGATCGTTTTCGGGGATCACGGTCTGCCGGGCGGCGGCCAGACCGGCGAAGATATACCCGCGCCGGATGAAGAGGCCGGCGGGGGTGGTGCGCCCGGCTCCGCTGCCGACCGGAGAGCGGTACCATGTTGAGCCGCTGAAGCCCATCATTCCGCTCACCCGTACGCCCAGGGCCGGATTGACGAAAGGATCACCCAGGCTGTCGGTCACGGCGATCGTCACGCCACCCATGCCGGTGCGGGTTGAGGGCAGGAAAACGAACTGCTCCTCGGTGATCACCGGTACGGTCTTCGTCGCGACGAGCTGAGCCTGGACCGGAGCCAGGTGGCCGAGAAGAACTGTCAGCAGGGTGACGCAGGGACCCAATCCACCTGGATGG
>CAYSYY010000540.1:0-1206 GCA_964435265.1 uncultured Gemmatimonadota bacterium | reverse complement strand
GGGGAATCGGTCGCAGCCTGCGGACATGATCTGACAGCCTCATCGCTCCTCCTGCCCGAGCGGGATGATGACCGCGATCTGATGGCTCACTACATGTTCGAATTCAACGCCGAACTGGCTGGTCGGTGCGAACAGGATGTCACCGCCGGGACCGGCGGGATCGATGCAGAGATTCCCTTCCTGATCCCAGGGATCGGAGGAGCGTACAGTCCACGACCAGGTACCGTATTCCTCACCCAGCCAGCCGCCCGGTGATCCGGTGCCGAGCTGGAGCCGCCCGGTGTACCTGATCTCGCACCCCTTTCCCCGCACGTGCAGGCCCACCGTCGGGGTGGTTTCGATCCACGATTCGAATTGGGAGCGATCCTTGCCGGTGAGATGGCTGTATTGATCCAGGTCGTAATCGATGGCGTGCAGGTCGATCCCCCCCCGGATCCCCCACGACCGGGCCTCGAGAGCGAGACCGAAACGCAGACGCAGGTTGTTGAACCGGAAGGAATTCTGGACCGTTTTCCCCCCCGCTGGAATCTGCACGCCGGCACGGCTCCAGATCGCTTCCTCCGCCTCTCCCCAGGTCTCGACCCACTGCGGTTCGTAGATGACGTCGAGTCCGAAGGTCAGGGGAGCGGCGGTGTATGCCAGTCCCAGACCGAGATTCAGCGCGAACGAGTACCCCGGATCACGAGGGATCGGCGCCAGGTCGGCCAGCTCGTATTCGGGGATCGCGGGGTGTGTCTTCATGTTCCCGGTGATGATCCAGCCGCGTCTGAGTCCCTGCTCGTCGGGGGGGTACACACGACCCAGATGCAGGCCGAAGGTGTGCGTGCGATCGCGATGCGTCTTCCGGGTCGTCCAGAGCAGATTGTTGAAACCGGCCGTGGGCGAGGCGAACTCCGGATAGTAGACCTCGTGGGTCATGTTCAGGTTCGAATAGAAGGCGAGGGCCTCGAAGATGCCGGCGGTCGGCGGCTCGGTGGTCAGGCCGAGCCGGAGGTCCAGCGAACGGCCTTGCTGGGCGATGAAGACACTGCCGGCATAGAGCAGGTCCACGCCGTCCAGGGCGTTCAGATCGGCCGTTGAAACGGCGGCGCCGACGGTCGTTGTCGTGCCTGGCAGTTCCCGTCCTAGGGTTGCGAAGTAGTACCGGTTCGCCGGAACAACCTGCTTGAGCGGCGGGATGTTCGGGGCCGCCGAGGGATCGGTGAG
>CAYSYY010000539.1:0-2921 GCA_964435265.1 uncultured Gemmatimonadota bacterium | reverse complement strand
TCGGATCTCATAGTCCTGACCGTCCCACATGCCGCGGGCGTCGTTGACTGTGATCGGGGTCGTCGCGTATGCAGCCGCGGTGTTGGTCACCGTGCCGAGCGTGGCCACGACTCCCGAGCCGTCACCCCAAAACAGGAACGAGCGCATCGTCCGCATGCCGGACATCATGCCGCGCATCTCGCTGTCGACGGCGCGGACCGCGGCTCTCCTGGTGGTCTTCGCATTGACGAGCAGGCCGTCCGAGATGCCGATGGAGCCCACCTGGAACTTGCGGGTTCCCTTGGAATCCACATAGCCGACCTTCCCCGGCGATGGGATGTGACCGCCATCGGTGGTGTAGGTCATCGCCACGTTCCGGGAGACCTGCACCTTCTTGATGACCTCTTCGCCTTCCCACTTGGTCTTGCCGAGCGGGATGTTCTGAATGGTGTCGACCTCATTGTAGGTCTTCACGAACTTCGGCAGGTAGTGCTTGAACGACGCGCCGAAATCGTCGATGCCAACGCCTGGCATGGTTTACTCCTTGGGGGCCGGCCGGAGAGGCGGCTTACCCGCCATCTCCCACTCAACCACATCCTCCCAATTGTTGGCCCAAAGCAACTCGTTGGGCGGGTCACTCTGGGTGCCACTGGCATGATGCGATTGTGGAAGCGGCGGTGCAGCCTTTCGGGCCTGCTTGTGGATTGGTTTGTTCTTGGAAGTCTGAGCCTTGACATAGGCCAGACCCATCTTCAGAGCGACTTGGCGCAGCATGCTCGCTGCATCACGCATGGAGACGCTCTGCCCTCCGCGCGAAGAGAGATCGTTGGCTACCGCGTAGACCCACATCTTCATGGCTTGCCGGTCGTCCTTGAGAACTTCCGGGTCCATGTCAGCGAGCAGGACCTCATCCAACGACTGCTCCGCCTCGTAGGCGAAACGCTGTTTGATGGTGTCGAGCTTCTTCTGCTGCTGGGTCTGAACCGCGTGACGCCCGAGAATGTCCAGCTTCTCCGCGAAAGGCTTGAGCGCCTCTTGAATCCGCTGGTCGGCAGCACCCTGAATCTTCTGGAGCCATTGACGCTCCAGTCTCTGCTCATCGGTGAGGTCCTGAGGATCTTGCGCGCGTTGGGAGAAGATCTCCATCTTGGCTTCGAGCGCGGCGAGCTTTGCATCGCGCTCCGCGAGCTGCTGCTGAAACTGGTTCTGCTGCTGGAGTCTCGCGTTGTACTGCGCGTGGGCGTTGGCCTCCATCTCCTGATAGTTGCCCTGCAACTCCTTGAAGGCTTTGGCCTGCGCTCTGATCCTCTTCTCTGCCCGAGAACCTTTCTCGATTCCGTCCTCGGTGAGGTCTTCCTCTTCCTCCTCGCCTTCGGGAGTCTCCACGGCAGGCTTGGAAGCCTTCTCGAAAAGATCCTCCATGGCGCTGAGATCCACCGGTGCTGTCTTGGTGGAAGTGGTGTCTTCTTGGGCTTCGTCGTCATCTCCACCTTTATAGGTGAGGACCTTTCCTTTTCCCTCTTCCTTCGGTGCGGACTTCTTCTTGGCCTTCTTCGGCTTCTTCTCGGTCTCCCCCGGGTACAACTCCTCGTCATCGTCGATCAGCGGCGTGCCCCAGGGATCTCGGCCTTCCTCCGCCGCCTCCGCGGCTTTTCCCGAAATGTCTCCGGTACTGTCGCCGGTGTCGCCCCCAGCATCGGGGGCCGCGTCCGCACAGAAGGCCCACTCGCCATCGTAGGGAGAGCTGAGCTTCTCTGTGACTGCGCCAGTCGCGATGTCGAAAGTCACACTCGTGATCACCGATTTGCCGATTGCCATCGTCTCCTCCAGCGAGTTACGCCCCGCCACTCGGTTGATTCCAGCCGACCCTCCGGGCAGTCCTTACGTGGACCAGCGAATGCCCTTCCGGCGGTGTCCTGGGTGTCTATTGCGAGTATCTATGGGAGCCATAGGTTCTGTCAATGGAAGGGTATAGACAAATGCTATACCGCGCATAGGTCGGAGCTATAGACCAGGAATTACGCGCAGTTAGACCGTGCTGCCCTCATGCTCCGCGACTCGTGCATTCTGCTCCGCGGACTGGTCGGCGGACTGAACCTTCTGCGCGGTCTCCTGTTCGGTGGTTTGCGTTGGCCCACCGGGAAGGCGCCCCGCACCGAGCGTCTGCGGCTGCTGTTGCTGCTGCATCTGTCCGAGCATCTGATTGGGCTGCACATCGAGCATTGGATTCGCCGGCTGCAGCGCGGAGGCATAGGCCCACCACATCCACTCGACTCCCATCCTGATGGGCTCCGATGCGGTCATCCGATTTTCCTGCAGCCAGATTTTCAGCTCCTCGGCGATGATGTAGGCGTTGTCGTATGCCTTGGGCTGCGGAATCGAGGCGCCGCTCGGGTCTCGTTTGTAGGCTTCCTCGATGAGCCGCGGAAGGGCTTGACCATACGCCCGCTCGGTGGCCTCGGAGTCCGTGCCGAGAGCCGGCAGCTTGATACCGGCTGTTTGCATGAAGGCTTTCATGTTCGGCATCCCCGGGTTGAACGGGTCGTCGTTGAAGACCCCAAGCTCCAGCCACCGCTCCGCCTGCTGAGCGCGAACCACCGGGTTCTTCGAGAGTGCCTCATCCTCCACGAGGGTCACGTCCCAACCCGGAACCACGTTGGCCTTGGACCATGAATAGGACCGCAGACCCCGCAGACCTTTGATGGTCCACACGCGATCTGGCGGCACGAACCGCTGACCAAAGACGATGACCGCTCGCCAAAACTCCTTCCATTCGTTGTAGGTCTCGATGAGAATCGGCTGAATCGCCTCGGAGGCTTGGGTCTCCAGGAAAGCAGCGGCCCGCCCGGATTGGTCGCCGGTCATCTGCCCGACTTCTTGCTTGGTGACCCCGTACTTCTCCAGGATGGCATAGTCCATGCCGGCCTTGGCTTCCTGCTGGA
>CAYSYY010000538.1:0-2940 GCA_964435265.1 uncultured Gemmatimonadota bacterium | reverse complement strand
GTGTAATCCCGGCGAGACCGGCCTTGATGAACACGGCTACCCCAGGGAATGCAATGGGGTGGATGACGATGGCAATGGATATGCGGACGATGTTCATGGTTATGACTTCGCTTTCTCCGACCCGGATCCCGATCCGTATATCTATGACGGCAGGCTCGACAGCCGAATAGCTGTGTATACCCATTCCGCCCCGGCTTTGGGGATCATTGGAGCGAAAGGAAACAACGGAATTGGTATAGCTGGAATCAACTGGAGTGTCTCAATGATGCTGTTGAAGATCGGTGCCCAGGGCAGTTCGGCCGGCCCCGACGGGATCAATCGCGTGCAATGGGCAGCCGAGGCGATCAGATATGCCGTGGACAATGGTGCCCGCGCCATCAACTGGAGCGGCTTCGTTCAACCAAACCTCAGTGACCAGGTGGCTGTTCTGAAGGATGCCCTCGACTACGCCGAAAGCAGGGGAGTACTTCTGATCACTGCCGCCGGCAACTTCAAGCTGGATCTCGACGATCCGGAGAACACCGGATACCCGGTCAGCTTCACGAATGAGAATATCATCGCCGTAGCGGAAGTCGATCTGGATGGTTCTCTGTACGTCGTCCCCGAGGGCAGCAGGTACATCGGAGGATCCAATTACGGTCTCAGGAGCGTCGATATTGCCGCCTTCGCGCAGAATTTCACCACCCACGTCAGGGAGAACATGTCAGCATATTATCTGACCGGAGGCACATCGAACGCAGCCCCGGTCGTCACGGGTGTAGCGGCACTGATATGGAGCGTACGGCCCGAATTGAGCGGTTTCGAGGTGAAACAGATCCTGATGCAGAGCGCCCGTCGTCTGCCGGCCCTGGAAGGTAAGATCGCCAGCGGCGGCATGGTCGATGCCCGGGCGGCTCTGGAACTGGCCCTCAGGTTCGACCAGCCAATTCCTGACTGAAACGCCGCTGTTCTCATCAACCCTGGCTGATTCTTATGGTATGTCGCGATAAGGCCTGTGAGTTGGCTGTGGCGAGAAAGCCGATGACTCCGAAAAGCACGCGGTGCCACATCATCCTTTGTCGGGGCGCATAATTCTGGAGGCGGCACCCGGACCCGCCTTATACGGGTTCGGGGTTGCTCTATAGAGTGGGGGAGTAGTGCCCTCTAACCTCTTGGTACTCTTCAGCGATTTGGTCTGCCCTGGGTTAATAAAACGAGTAACAAATTCCTCTTTGAGACGTATGTTCACATATGTATGAAAAATACTCCCCTGTCGCCACCGGGAATCGGGCGACATCTCCGGAGGGGAATGTCGGAGGAGCCTGCGGGAGAAAAATGTCACAGGAGAATGCTGAATGAAGGGTGAACACTTGGGGGATCTGGAGGAACTGATCCTGCTGGCTCTAATGGCCGTCGAGGGTGACACCACCACGGTCGAGATCCAGCGTATTCTCGAAGAGGAGGCTGCTCGCTCACTCACACTGGGTGCGATCTATGCCGCCCTCGACCGCCTGACCGACAAGCGTTTTGTTGAATCGAATCTGGCTGAGCCGCGTCCGGTACGGGGGGGTAGACGAAAGCGGCTCTATCAGATTACCGGCAGTGGAAAGAAGGCCCTCATCGTTAAGGAGAACGCTCGCAATGCACTCAGACAGAGGGCGAACAGACTGTCATTCACCGAGGGGGGCATATCATGAAGCGGCCTCCCTTCATCTGCCGCGGGCTGCTCCGTCTCGCAGCTCCCGCCGACTGCTATGAGGACATTGCAGGCGATCTGCAGACAGTCTACGCCGGAGTGTATGCACACGAGGGTCGTCGCAATGCATGTCGCCGTTATCGCCGTGAGGTTCTCTCATTCTGCCTCTGGCGGATCCTCGGCCCGATCAGAGGGCAGTCCGGGAGCGATCTTGACCCGGGTCCGCAGATACAGGCGCCGACCATTTCCATCCCTGACATGCCGTACAGTGAAGGAGCCACCATTTTGGAGAACCTGTTCCAGGATATCCGTTTCGGCGTCCGTTCCCTGCGTCGGCGCCCCGGTTTCACCTTCGTCTCCATTCTCATTCTGGCCATCGGTATCGGAGCCAACGCCACCATCTTTACGTTCGTGAACAGCCTCTTCATTCGCCGCCCGGCCGCTGTCGACAAGCCTTCAGAACTGCTCGGTTTAATCCCGATTCGAGAGAACTGGATGCCCCCAGCCCTGCCTTATACTGACTATCTCTACTACCGGGATCAGTCCCGGACCTTCTCGGACATGGCAGCTAAAAATTTCCGCCCGATCATGGCCTCGCTGGCAGTCGGCGAGGAGATCGAAGAGGTCTCGACCTGGCTTGTCTCGGCTAATTACTTCGATGTCCTCGGCGTACCCATGGCCTATGGCACAACGTTTCCGAAAGACCACCTCGATGTTGCCGGGGCAATGCCTTACGCGATCCTCGAAAACGGATTCTGGCGTCGCCGATTCGGAAGCGATCCATCGATAATAGGCGGAGAGGTTGTCATCAACGCCGACCATTACCGGGTGGTGGGCGTCACCACACCGGCCTTCGCCGGGACCAGTCCCATCGAAAACGCAGCTGATGTGTATCTGCCCCTCGAAATGACCGGTGCCCTCATCGAGAGTGCCGGATCGTATCTTGAGCGCACCGACGGTGTCGTGGACTCCTGGTTGCGTGTGTTCGGTCGACTCGCCCCGGGCGCCACCAGAGCCGAGGTCGAGGCCGAGATGGAGGTTCTCTTCATCCGGTGGAGCAATGAATTCTCCTCCTGGCTCGAGGCTTCAGAGTTCGAGCCCTACCGCATGCAGCTCATACCGCGATTCGAGATGTCGCCGGACACGAGCGAACGGCTCAGTCGGCTGCTGACCGTGCTCACTCTGGTCGTGGTCACAGTCCTCTTGATAGCGTGTGTAAACATTGCCCTCCTGCAGCTCGCCCGGATAATGGAAAGAATCCGCGA
>CAYSYY010000537.1:0-2955 GCA_964435265.1 uncultured Gemmatimonadota bacterium | reverse complement strand
CGATCAGGTAGAGTTTCCGCCCCACCGTCACGGCTGCGGGGTCGGCGCGCCAGAGGATGTTCTCTTCTTCAACGACCCAGTTGGGCACTTTCTCGATCGTATCGATCGTGAGCCCGCCGGAGAGAGCGATATTGCCGGTGTTCATGGCCCGGGCGTCCACGACGGGCTCGTCGAACCAGAACTCGAGAGAATCGCTCCCGGCCACCGCCCGGGCGTCGATCCACTGCGGCGCCCGATTGTCGATATCAACTTCGATTGTATCGGGCGTGCCCCAGCCGCCTGAATCGTGCGGGGTGATCTTCAGCCAGGCCCCGTCGACCTCCTGATCGGCCAGATCGGTGCCGCTCTGCCAGACCAGAGTGCCGTCGTAGGCGGCGCCGGGAATGCCCGAGGTGTCGCCGCTGACCGTGGCGGGCGACCACGACCCGCCTGAATCGGTCGAGTACTCGACGAACAGCCCGACCGTACTGCCCCCCGTATCGGTGATGAGATAGCCGACGGTCACGTCGCCCGACTGAACCGTTGTCAGCTCCTCGAGCTCGATACCCGGGCGGTACGGATCGTCCGGGGTGAAGGTCGTATCGATCGGGGCGGCGGTGGTGTTGCCGGGGTAGTCGGTGATGCCCGCGGCCGTGAGGGTGACCGTCGGTCCCCCCAGGGCCTGGCCGTCGGTCACCTCCAGGGTGAAACCGCTGCGGCGGTACGATTCCAGTTTGGAGAGGTAACTGGTCCAGAGGAATCCGCCGGCGACGTACATGGTGCCGTCATCGATCGCGGCCGTCGGATTCCGCCGGGCACCGGACATCGGTTCCGCCTGCAACCAGGCGTTGGCGACCGGATCGAACACCTCGACCGAGGAGAGATAGCCCCCGTTGTAGCCGCCGGCGACGACCAGCCGGTCCCCCAGGAAGCCGCCGCCGGCGTTGCTGCGGCCGGTCAGCATGTTCGGTCTGGTGGACCAGGTGTCGGCGGCCGGATCGTAGACCTCGAGGATCGAGAGGTAGCTGCCGTTGTACCCGCCGGCGACGTAGAGCTGCCCGTCCAGGGCACCGGCGACGGCGAACTCCCGGGCGGTCGGCATGGGTTGCCGGGTACTGTCCCAGGTGTCGGTGAGGGGATCGTACACGTACAGGTCGTTCTTGTAGATCCCGCCGTCGTTCCCGCCGACCACGTAGAGCTTATCGTCGATCACCGCTGAAGCCGCCCGGTACCGCCCCTCCGGCATCGGCGCCCTGGTGGACCACATGTTTGTGGCCGGGTCGTACTCCTCGACCGCCTCTACCGAGAAGCCGCTCCGGCCCCCCGCCACGTAGAGCCGGCCGCCGATCACGCCGGCCACCGGTTCCTCCCGGGACGTCGACATCGACGACTTCGTGGTCCAGGTGTTGGTGGCCGGGTTGTAGACCTCGAGGGTCGAGAGTTCGTTCCCGAGACTGCTCGTGCCCCCGACGACGTAGAGCTTGCCGTCGATGATCCCGGAGGCGGTGCACTCCCGGCTGGTCGGCATGTTAGCCAGGGTGGTCCACTGCTCGCCGATGGTGACGGTGGCCGCGGTCAGCCCCTGATCAAGGGTATAGCTGGCGGGATCGGTGGCGGCCGCCTCCCGCACCGGTTCGTGGAAGCTGAAGGTGATGATCGAATCCCCGATCGCCCCGTGCACTTCGCCCCATCGGGGCGTCTGGCTGTCGATGTCGATGGAAATGGTATCAGCCGTGCCCCAACCCCAGGGATCATGCGGCGTGATGCGGAACTTGAATGCGCCGAGCACTTCTCCGGACAGATCGGTGCCGCTCTCCCAGATCACGCTGCCGGCGTACTTCGTGCTCTTGATGCCGGAGGTGTCCCCGCTCACCGAAGCGGTGAGCCAGGTCGCACCATCGTCGGTGGAGTACTCGGCCAGCAGGCCGACCAGGCTGTTCTCGGGATCCTCTATCAGGTACCGGATCGGGACGTCCTGGCGCCGGGCGCCGGCGGGCTCGAGCAGCGAGACGGACGGACGTGTGGTATCGAGGTTGACCGCGGTGAAGGTGGTATCGATGGGGGCGGCGACGGCGTTGCCGTGGTAGTCGGTGATGTTCGCAGCCGTGAGGGTGACCGTCGGTCCCCCCAGAGCCTGGCCGTCGGTCACCTCCAGAGTGAAGCCGCTGCGGCGGTAGGAATGGAGCGAGGGGAGATAGCTGGTCCAGTAGAACCCGCCGGCGAAGTACATGGTGTCCTCGTCGATCGCGGCCGTCGGATTCCGCCGGGAACCGGGGATCGGTTCCGCCGGCGACCAGGAATTGGCGACCGGATCGAACACCTCGACCGAGGAGAGGTAGCTGCCGTTGTAACCGGTGGCGACGATCAGGCGGTCCCCCAGAACCCCGCCGGCGGCACTGCCGCGGCCGGTCAGCATGTTCGGTTTCGTGGACCAGGTGTTGGTGGCCGGATCGTAAACCTCGAGGATCGAGAGATAACCGCCGTTGTACCCGCCGGCGACGTAGAACCTGCCGTCCAGGATCCCGGCGACGGCGCACTCCCGGGCGGTCGGCATGGGCTGACGGGTGCTATCCCAGGTGTTGGTGAGGGGGTCGTACACGTACAGGTCGTTCTTGTAGATTCCGCCGTCGTTCCCGCCGACCACATAGAGCTTGCCATCGATGACTGCCGCGGCCGCCCGGTAGCGTCCATCCGGCATCGGCGCTTTCGTCGTCCAGAGGTTGGTGGCCGGGTCGTAGGCCTCGAGCACCGTTACCGAGAAACCGCTCCGCCCGCCCACCGCATAGAGCTTGCCGCCGATCACGCCGGCGACCAGTTCCTGCCGGGCCGTCGACATCGACGACTTCGTGGTCCAGGTGTTGGTAGCCGGGTTGTAGACCTCGAGGGTCGACAGGACATTCCCGAGACTGCTCGTGCCGCCGACGACATAGAGCTTGCCGTCGATGATCCCGGAAGCGGCGCACTCCCGGCTGGTCG
>CAYSYY010000536.1:0-2958 GCA_964435265.1 uncultured Gemmatimonadota bacterium | reverse complement strand
GGGATGATGTCGTCGCGGCCAAGGAGGCCCGGAAGATCAACAACCTGCGCAGGATGCAGGCCACGCACGATCCCGAGTACCTGGAACCCGAGACCAAGGTCACTACCGAGGCCCTGACCCGTCTGATCGAGGGGCGGGTCGAAGCCGAGGAACGGGCGGCGGCAGGAGAGTAGGTCCCCGGTCATGGCCCGCGTTCTCCTCGGCGTGAGCGGTTCGATCACCGCCTATAAAGGCGCCGCGCTCATACGTGAGCTGCAGCGGCAGGGGCACGAAGTGCGGTGCATCCTCACGGCGGGGGGGAGGCGGTTCATCACCCCGCTGACCCTGCAGGCGCTCTCCGGACACCCGGTGGCCGAGGACGCCTGGCATCCGACCGAACCCGACGGCCTCGATCACATCCATCTGGCCCGCTGGGCCGAGGTTCTGCTGATCGCCCCGGCGTCGGCCGACATCATCGCCCGGCTCGCCGCCGGTCTGGCCGATGATCTCCTCACCGCGACCGCGCTGGCCTTCGCCGGACCGGTTTTCGTCGCCCCCTCGATGAACGCGGAGATGTACCGCCACCCCGCCACCCGGGCGAACCTGGACACCCTGCTCGGGCGCGGCGGCCGGATCATCGACGGTGAACCGGGCGAGCTCGCCTGCGGCGAGAGCGGTCCGGGCCGCATGGCGGAGCCTGACGTGATCGCCGCCCGTATAAGCGCGGACCTGCGTTCCGGGCTCGATTACACCGGGCTCCGGGTGCTGGTCACCGCCGGTCCGACGGTGGAGGCGCTCGATCCGGTCCGCCTAATCACCAACCGCTCCAGCGGCCGGATGGGCTTCGCGATCGCCGCCGCCCTGCGGGAGCGGGGAGCCGCGGTCACCCTCATCCACGGCCCTGTTGTCCTGGAACCGCCCGGCGATCTGGACGCCTGCATCGGCGTGGAATCGACCGCCGAGATGGCCGCCGCCATGGATGAACACTTCCCCGACTGCGACCTGCTCATCATGGCGGCCGCAGTGGCCGACTTCGCCCCGGCGGAGCGCAGCGGGGTGAAGCTGGCCCGGTCGGGCGGCGCCTTCACCCTCGAACTGCGGCCCACCCCCGACCTCCTGGCCGGCCTGACGGCCCGCAAGGGGGCACGGGTGGTGGTCGGTTTCGCGCTCGAGATCGGCGATCCGGTCGCCGGCGGGCGGATAAAACTGGAGGGGAAAGGACTCGACGCCATAGCCGTCAACGATCCCACCGAACCGGGCGCCGGCCCGCACGCGCCCACCAACCATCTCACCCTGCTGTTCGCCGACGGTCGGGTCGAGGAGCTCGGCCCGGCTCCCAAGGACCGCGTCGCGCACGACCTGCTCGATGCCATCCACCCCCTGGTCACCGGAGGCCGCCGTGAGTGAAGGCGGACGGGGGTGGCTCGGAGACACCGCCCGGTACCTGCGGCAGCTCGCCGAGGCGGAAGGCGATACCCTGCTCCCCACCGGCGATAACCTGCTTGCCGACGATCCCCGGAGCGGTGAAGATGAACGGGTGATGGACGCCACCCAACTCGACATACTCGCCCGGGAGGGTGCCCCCGAATCAGCCCGGCCGCTCCCGTGGGGCGGGGCACCTCCCCGCTCCGGGCTCGATCCCGTCGGGATACCGGAGACCATGACCTGCCCGATCCCCGCCTCTGCCGCCGAGCGGGCCGATCTGCTCGCCCGGATGGAGCGGGAGATCTCACCCTGCCTGAAGTGCCCCCTGGGAGAGGGGCGGACCAACCTCGTTTTCGGAACCGGCCGGCCGGACGCCGGCGCGATGTTCATCGGCGAGGCGCCGGGACACGACGAGGATCTGCAGGGGGAGCCGTTCGTCGGCCGGGCCGGACAGCTCCTGAACCGGATCCTCGAAGCCATCGGCTGGCGGCGCGAGGAGGTGTATATCGGCAACATCCTGAAGTGTCGACCGCCGGGGAACCGTGATCCGCAGCCGGTCGAGGTCGAGGCCTGCGAACCCTATCTGCACCGCCAGATAGCGCTCATTCAACCGGCCGTCATCTGCGCCCTGGGGCGGATCGCGGGACAGACCCTGCTCCGTACCCGCGAGCCCCTGACCCGTCTGCGGGAGAAGGTGCACCGGTACCAGGGGCGTCCCCTCATCGTGACCTACCATCCCGCCGCCCTGCTGCGGAACCCGCACTGGAAAAGGCCGACCTGGGAGGATATCCAGCTCCTGCGCGAGATCCACGACCGCGAGGTCGCCCGATGACCGACACCGCCGGTTCCCGGGCCGAGGGGAGAGTACCCCCTCAGTCGGTCGAAGCCGAGAAGGCCGTGCTCGGGGCCATGATGCTGAGCGAGGAGGCCATCGGCAAAGCCGTTGAACAGCTCGATGAGTCCTGCTTCTACCGTGACGCCAACAGACGGCTCTTCGAAGCCGTCGTGGCCCTCTACGCCAAAGGTGAGCCGGCCGACCTGGTCACCGTGCGCGAAGAACTCAAGAGTGCCGGGAACCTCGAGGCAGCCGGCGGGGAGATCTATCTCGCCGAGCTGATCGATGAGGTCGGCACCGCCGCCAATGTGGAGTACTACGCCCGCATCGTGCTCGAGGCGGCCATCAAACGGAAGATGATCGCCTCACTGACCGGCGTGATCACCGACGCCTACGACAGCGGTGAGGAAGCCGTCGACCTGCTCGACCGCGCCGAGCAGACCATCTTCAGCCTGTCCGAACGACGGCTGCGCCGGGGGGCGCTGCCGCTGGAGCAGATCCTGCATCGGACTTTCGAACTCATCGAGAAAGCCCATCAGCGCAAGGGCGGGCTTTCCGGTGTACCCACCGGCTTCGGCCCGCTCGACGAGCGGCTGGCCGGCCTGCAGCCCTCCGATCTCATCATCCTGGCGGGGCGGCCGAGCATGGGCAAGACGGCCTTCGCCCTGAGCGTGGCGCGCAACGTCGCGGTCGAGGAGGGGATACCGGTAGCCTTCTTC
>CAYSYY010000535.1:0-2958 GCA_964435265.1 uncultured Gemmatimonadota bacterium | reverse complement strand
CGCCCCCGCGTTGGACGCGGGGACGGGGCCGTTCCCTTTCGCGGTCCTCCTCCTACCGGAAGCGGTACGCCATCAGTTCCCAGGTCGTGCGGAATCCGGCGGACGGCTCACCCGGGAGTGCTTTCATCTCTTCCCCGGTGGTGAGCCTGACGATCCCGATCCCCGGAGCGAACCAGAGGGTCAGCACTCCCTCCGACACCCCCCGCACCGGCTCGCACCGGATCAGGTAGCACTCCGCCGCTCCCAGACCGGGGACCTCGACCTCCTTTCGGCTGAGAACCGCGCACCGGTCCTCCCGGAGCGCTGATTTGCCGTCGCTCCCGGCCCGGGCGGACCCGACCGCAATCCACTGCCGCCCGACGTCGGGTTCCCACGGCAGGCGCAGCAGGGGCGGCTTGTAGACCGCCTCTCCGGCAACCCCGTCGGCGCTCGCCGTGAGCCCTCCGGCCAGAGCCAGGCCCTCCCTCCCCCGGTGCAGATACACCTCCGCCGGAATGGTCTCCGTTTCCCCGGGGTGGAGCTGCCGGTACAGGGGAATACAGGGCAAACCTCCGCGGGTGACGGCCGGACCGACCTGCCAGATCTCCTCGTGCTCCTGTTCGAGCTCCCCCTCCCCCCTCACCTGCACTTTGTACACCCACTGCGTTCCCTCGATCAGGGGCAGCAGGACCTCGCGCGAGCGCTCCCGGGCGAGGGTGAAACCCGGATCGATCTCGAGCGCCCGGCGGAAACCTGCCCAGGCTCCGGCGTTATCGTGGGCGGTCTGCCGCAGCACCGCCTGACCGTACTCCCGATAGGCTTCCAGTGATGCCGTGGCGCGGCGACGCCCCGGCCCCCCTTTGGTCTGCCCCCCCCCGACGGGCGCACCGGCAACGAGCGTACCGACGATCTGGTCCTGCAGATCGAAGATATCCTCGATCGCTCCGGTCACCTTGGCGCTCTGGATGACGTTCCCCGACTGCGCTTCCACGAGCCGGGCGGTGAGGCGCATCATCATGCCCGCCCGCTGGAAGGCGCCCACGATGAGATGGCGGGCTCCCAGCAGTTTCCCGATCTCGACCACGGCCGCGTCGTCGACCGCACCGGTCACCTGCAGGGCCTGTTCCTCCATGATCCGCCAGAGCTGGAGCCGCTCCACGATCACGAACCGGCCCAGGGCGAGCAGATCGGCGGTGATGGTTTCGGGGATCCCCAGGCAGAGCCAGTCGAGGGTGGCGTCGCCGGTGGCGTTGGCGAAGGGCATCACCGCGACGGTGTCGAAGGCGACCGGTTCGAACGGCCCGGATACTTCAGCCACGGCCGGCAGGCCGGGCCGGAGAAGAAGGCACAGCAGGAGCGCGGGGATCCGGCCGCGAACCGGTTCAGCCTTTGCTCGCATCGACAGCCGTCCTTCCGCCCTCCGGGATCACTCCGGGATCGGCAGGATGATGTAGAACGTGCTGCCCTCCCCCGGCCGGCTGCGCACGCCGACCGCTCCGCCGTAGAGCTCCGCCACCCGCCGCACGATCGAGAGACCCAGGCCGGTGCCCTTGATCTTCCGCTGCTCGGGCGTATCCCCCCTGATCCTCACGAACTCTCCGAAGAGCTTGTGCTGATCGCCGGGGGCTATCCCGATCCCGTTATCGGTCACCTCGATGATAACATTCTTCCGCTTCTGACGCACGCGCAGGGTGATCGTCCCGCCGGCGGGGGTGTACTTTATGGCGTTGGTGAGGTAGTTGCGAACCGCCTCACGCAGCAGGCGTCCGATACCGCTGACGGGGGGGATCCCCTCGTCGATCCTGACCGTCAGGGTGTGGTCCTTCTCCTCGACCTCGTCCCGGTACTCGTCGGCCAGTTCCCTCACCACCGCCGCCAGATCCACTGCCTCGGCCTGGGTGCCGATCTCGCCCGATTCGAGCTGGGAGAGCACCTGCAGATCCTGGAGGAACTCGTTCATGCCCTGCAGCCTCTCCCGGCCCCGGGCGACGACATCCATAACCCCCGGGGGGAGTTGACCCAGGCGGCCGGAGCGCAGGTTGTCCAGGAACATCGAGAGCACGCCGAGCGGGGACTGCAGGTTGTGCAGGGCGATGTGCAGGAAGTCCTTGCGCATGCTGGAGAGGCGCTCCAGCTCGGCCCGGGCGATCCTGAGTTCGATCTCCCCCTCCTGCAGGGCGGCCGCGAGCCGGATGAGCAGGGTGGCGGTGAGCCCGAAGAGGACGCCGTACACCACCAGGAGCAGGACGACGTATTCCCCGGTCAAGTGGTTGGGAGTCACCAGCGCCCCGAAGCCGGCCTGGGTGGTGATGAAACCCATCCATTCCCCGATGACCAGGACGACCAGGAAGAGGAAGGCCAGGCCGGTGCTGATCCAGGCCCCGGTCCGCGAGAGCAGGATGCAGCTCAGCATCACGTGGAAGAGGTAGAAGGGCAGGAAGAGCGAGCGCGAGCCCCCCATGACCCAGATCGTGACGGTCAGCGCCAGGTAGTCGAGAACGATCGACACGTACTGGACGGCATGCAGGTAGCGCAGCGCGGCCGCGGAACGGTAGGTGTCCCGGTAGTTGCGCACCAGGAACCAGATGACCGTGTTGTAGGCCGCGATCCCCAGCGCCACCGGGATGAGGACCGTGGTGTCGAGTTCCGCAACTCCCAGAACACACCGGACGAAGAGACTCCCGAAGAAGATGGCCGCGGCGATGGCCCATCGCACGAAGGTGAAACGGTGGAGCCACAGGCCGCTCATGCTGTGCTTGGTGAGTGTTTCGATGCTTCCCGGGTCGGGGCTGACCATACCCTCGATGATCGTCTCGTCGGCCATTCCGGTCCTTCCTGACCTCCGGCAGCGGGCTGGAAATGTTATACCTCATCGGGTGCCGGGAATCAATTCCTGCCTTAGTACACCGTTCCGTAAGTACGGTAACGTATCGAGAGGGCCGAGGTGTCCGGCCGGCAAGGCGCGAGGAGGAGGAATAG
>CAYSYY010000534.1:0-2959 GCA_964435265.1 uncultured Gemmatimonadota bacterium | reverse complement strand
CAGCGTCAATGGGAAGAGAACCAGTGAGTGGCGCCTGATGGCGATAATGGTCAGGCGGGCTGCGCGTCGTCCCGGATGAGGTCCAGGAGGTCGGTCAGATCGGTGAGGGTGGTGCGCGGATTCGTGATGGTGGTGCGCAGGTAGAGTCCGCCGGGGAGCTCGGTCTGGACCAGGTAGAACGCTCCGCTTTCGATCAGGCGTCTCCTGATCAGGGCCTGGAGCGCATCGAGTTCCGCACCGCACCGCTCCCGCCCGTCGGCCGGCCGGTAGCGGAAGCAGACGATGTTCATCTCGGGTTCGACGGCGGCCTCGAAATCGGGAGCCTCTTCGAGAACCTGCCAGAAGGCGTGGGCGGTTTCCACCGTCCGGGTGATGTAGTCGGCGAAGAAACGGGTGCCGCAGACCCGGAGCAGGGCGTAGAGCCGGATGCTCATGGGGATCTTGGTGCACTCCACCGTGCGGTGGCCCAGGTTGTACCATTCCTCGTGCCGTTCCCGCTCGAACAGGTAGGAGGCGCGGGAGGAGAAGGCTTCCCACGAGTGTTTCTCCTCGGCGAAGACCACCCCGGAAGCCACGCAGGGGACCGCCAGCATCTTGTGGGCGTCCCAGACGACGGAGTCGGCCCGTGCGATGCCGGCCAGCCGGTCGGCGCAGGCGGGAGCGAGGAGCAGGGAGGCGCCGTGGGCGCCGTCGACGTGCAGCCAGAGTCCATGCCGGGCGCAGAAGTCCGCGATCTCCTCCAGTGGATCGATCGTTCCCGTCGCGGTGCTGCCGGCGTTGGCCACCACGCCGATGATGCGCCGGCCCCGGGCCCGGGCCCGCTCGAGTGCCCGGGGCAGATCGGCGGGGAGCAGGCGGAAGGCCCCGTCGGAGCGCACCGGCTCGCAGCCGCCGGCCCCCCAGCCCAGGATCCGCACCCCCCGGTCCACCGAGTAATGGAGCTGGTCGGAGCCGAGCACGGCCAGGGGCGGACCTCCGGCATCCCCCTCCTCCCAGGCGTCGAAGCCCGCCCGGGCCTGACGGGCGGCCAGCAGGGCCGTCAGGTTCCCCAGGGCGCCGCCGGTGACCATCACCCCGCCGGCGGATGCGCCGTAGCCGATCCGATCGGCCATCCACCGGATGATGCTGCGTTCCATCATGGTGACGGCGGAACTCATCTCGTAGATCGTGCTCGAGTTGTTCAGGAGCGAGGCCGCGAACTCGGCCAGGGAACTCGCCGGGATCGAGGGCGCCACCTGGTGGCCGATGTACCGGGGATGATGCAGGTGGATGGAGTCGTCGATGAAGCGCCGCCAGAGTTCTTCGAAGGTGCCCTCAGGCTCTTCGGGGAAGTCGGGGGGCCAACGGTCCGCCATCTCGCCGGGCTCGGTCCACCTCAGGACGGGCAGGTCCGGCGCTTCCCGGCCTGTTCTCTCCAGGTAGTCCGCCAGCAGGTCCACGAGCCGGTGGCCGGCTTCGCGGAAGCCGGGGGGGTCGAAGGGATCGCCGGCGCCGGAGGGTTTATCTGACGCATCGTCCATGGTCTGGAATCAAATGGCCGGCGGCGACCGCGTCGAGCGGGAAGTGCCGGCGGAGCTCTCCCGGTTCGGGTCTTCCGGCGAGGGGACTTGCTCCGGCCGTCGACGGGTACTAGTCTGCCCGGCAGGAACCGACGACCATCAAGCGTGTGAGGGTAGCATCATGAGGCGATTCTTCCCGTGCCGGCCCGGCAGAGGCGCCCGGACCGCATTCGCGGCGGCCCTGATCCTGCTGATCCCCGCCCTGGCGGCGGCGCAGGAGGCCAAACGGCCGCTCACTCACGACGATTACGATTCCTGGAAGAGCATCAGCCGACAGGTGATCTCCGCCGACGGCCGCTGGGTCTCCTACCAGATCGAGCCGCAGGACGGCGATGGTGAACTCGTGCTGTACAATGTGCGCGGCGGGACCGAAGTCCGGTACGAGCGGGGCAGCTCAGCGCAGTTCACCCGCGATTCCCGGTTCCTCGTCTTCCGAGTCACCCCGCCCGAGGATTCGCTCGACGCGGCCCGCGAGGCGGGCAAGCGGGGAGCCGACCTGCCGCAGGCCGACCTGGTCATCGTGGATCTCTCCGATGTCACGGCGACCACGATCGCCCGGGTGCAGAGCTTCACCCTGCCGGCCGAGACGGGCGGCTGGCTGGCCTACCTCAAGGCCGAGGAACCGACCCCCGAAGAGGAACCAGCGGAAGCCGGGGAGGAGACCGGGGAGCCCGCCGCCCGGCCCGCGGCGAGGCGCCAGCGTCCCGGAGCGGGGGCCCGTCCCGGAGCCGGCGGACGCCCAGGCGGGGGCGGGCAGAGCGGCGGGAACGGCCGCGAGAAGGAGTTCGGCACCGAGCTGATCCTGCGCTCGCTGGCCGACGGCGGCGAGACCTCCTTCGACTCCGTCCTCGATTACCGTTTCACCGAGAACGCCGGCTACCTGCTCTACATCGTTTCCTGCAAGGAAGATTCCTCGCGCGACGGCGTCTATGCCCGGATCCCCGGCCGCCCGGAGAGCCAGGCCCTGCTCACCGGTCAGGGGAACTACTCGCGGTGGGCCATGGACAAGGAAGAAACGGTCCTGGCCTTCCTGACCGACCGCGATGCCTTCGATGACAATCCGGTGACCTGGAACCTCTACGGCTGGAAGGTCGGCGAACCCGCAGCCGGACTGTGGGTCTCGCACACCTCCACCCCCGGCTTCCCGGAGAGCATGAGCGTGAGCAACCTGTCGGGGATCAGCTTCTCAGAGGACGGGGGGATAGTCGTTTTCGGTATCAAGCAGATTCCCGAGCCGGAACCGGAGCCGGCCGAAGGCGAAGAGGAGAAACCCGCCGAGGAAGAAGAAGTCGCCGAATTCGAGCTGTGGAGCTGGAACGATCCCTACCCCTATCCGCAGCAGAAGCTCATGGCCGAACGGGTTCAGAACCAGACCTGGGCATCGGTCTACCATCGCGCCG
>CAYSYY010000533.1:0-2969 GCA_964435265.1 uncultured Gemmatimonadota bacterium | reverse complement strand
CCACGACGGGTTTTGTCTGTGGCCCAGCAGGTACACCGATCACTCGGTGGCCGCGAGTCCCTGGCGGGACGGGACCGGGGATGTGGTCCGCGCCTTCGTGGACGCCTGCGCCCGGCACGGCCTCAAAGCCGGTCTCTACCTCTCCCCCTGGGACCGCAACCACGCCGAGTACGGCCGCCCGGGCTACCTGGCGTACTACCGCGATCAGCTGCGCGAACTCCTGACCGGCTACGGGCCGATCACCGAGATGTGGTTCGACGGCGCCAACGGGGGGACCGGCTACTACGGCGGCGCCAACGAGGAACGGCGGATCGACCGGACGACCTACTACCGGTGGCCCGAGACCTGGGGGCTGGCGAAAGAGCTGCAGCCGCACATCCTCATCTTCTCCGACGCCGGGCCCGATATCCGCTGGATCGGGAACGAGCGGGGGTACGCCGGCGAGACCTGCTGGTCCACCATCACCACCGCCGGGGTCGTGGTCGGCGCGGCCGATACCGGGTATCTGAACACCGGCGATCCCGAGGGTCAGCAGTGGGTGATCCCGCTGTGCGACACCTCGATCCGGCCGGGGTGGTTCTACCACGCCTCCCAGGACGACCGGGTCAAGTCCCTGGAGCAGCTGCTCGAGGTCTGGTACCGCTCGGTGGGACGCAACGGCGTACTGCTGCTGAACGTGCCCCCCGATCAGCGGGGTGTGTGGCACGAGAACGATGTGGCGGCCCTGCGCGAGTTCCGCCGGGTTCTGGATGAGACCTTCGCGGTGGACCTGGCGGCCGGGCGGGGGGTCGAAGCCGACAGTTGGCGTCTTCGGCACCGGAGGTTCGCGCCGGGCAATGTGACCGATGACGATCCCGACTCCTACTGGGCGGCTGAGGACGGGGTTCGTGCGGCGACCCTCGAGATCGATCTGGGCTCAGCGACCCGCTTCGACCGTATCGTGCTCTCCGAACCGATCCGTTTCGGGCAGCGGATCGCGGAGTTCGCGATCGAAGCCCGGGTGGGTGGTGAGTGGGTGAGCGTGGCCGAAGCGACCACCGTCGGTTACAAGCGGATCCTGCGCTTCGATCCGGTCTCCGCCGACCGGGTCCGGATCGTTATCCGCCGAGCCAACAACCTTCCGGCGCTGTCCGCCGTTGGGATCTATAAGGCCTCCCCTGACGAGCCTGTCCGGCCGGGAACCCGGTAGCGCGCGGTCAGAGCCCATTCCTGCTCGCACGGGAGCGCATCAACCGGTTGTATCCGGATTGCCCGCCGGATCGCAGCGGCGTCGCCCAGGCGCTGTTCGGCCTCGGCCCGGGCTGCTTCCGGCGTCCACCCGTCGGCGATGAGTTCATCGGTCAGCAGGGCGAGCCGGGCCTCGATCTCCCGGTCTACCGACTCCTCGACGGAGAGGTCGCGCACATCGGGGCGGTGACCCGTGAGGTGGGTGCGCCGGGCTCCATTCAGGGCAGGTCGTGTCCGTGCCTTTGATGCCTGTGCATATGGTGGCTATGCCTGTGATGCATATGTAAAGGCGGGGAACGGAGTTGCAGAAATATGCACGGGCGTGGGAATAGAGGCGTCAATGAAAATAATACGATGCGTATTATATCGTAACGATCTATTTTTACCTCAGAACACACCGGCCCGCCGGTATCCCCGCCCCTGAGGGCGGAAACCACCCGAGTGCAGGATCCGAGAGAACACAGTGCCGGAGAGCGGGATCTGCGGGTGAGGGGACTGCGAAGGGCGGAGCCGGGCCGGCCGGTGATACCAGCGATCCGGGCACAAGGAGGATGACCATGACCTCTCCGGTGAAGAACATCATCCGGTTCTCGTCCAGGGTGATCGTGCTGACCCTGGGATTCTTTCTGAGCTACGCCCTGGCGAGCGCTCTGGTGGGATTGGGGGGGAGCGGTTCGGGCGGAGCTGCTTCGTCAGAAACAGCAGCAGAAGCGGCAGCGATGGCTCTCCCGCTGCTCGGTGTCTGCCTGCTCGGCGCCCTGGTGCTGGTCATCCTGCTCGAACATACCGGGTGGTACGGGCTGAAGCTCATGGCGGCCGTCTTCGTGATACTGTTCGGCGTCGATACCTTCCTCACCCAGCTCGAGACCCTCTTCTTCAACCTGGCACTCCACATGCCCTCGGCGACCCTCGTCCGCGTCGTCCTGGCCGGAGCGGTGCGGGCGCTCCTGATCGCACCGCTGGCGGTCGTGGTAAACCGACGGATCCGGGGCCCGGCTCCGGATGCTCACGCGGAGGCCGTTCCCCCGCCTGCTGCGGTCGCCGCACCGGTTGCGGTCGCCGCACCGGTTGCTGTCGCCGGGCGGGTTGCGGTCGCCGGGCGGGTTGCGACCGCCGGGCAGGGACAGCCGGCGGCAGCCGAACGACCGCTCACCGCCGGCGACTGGATCATTCCCGGTCTGGGGCTGGCGGCGGCCTACCTCGCCGTCTACATCCTGTTCGGGTATTTCGTGGCCTGGCAGTCGCCCGAGGTCCGGGCGTTCTACACCGGGTCCACCGATCTGCAGCCTTTCTTCACCCATGTCGGGAACCAGTTCATTCTCGGCAATCTGCTGCTGGGGCCCTTCCAGCTCTTCCGAGGGTGCCTGTGGGCGGGTCTGGCCCTTCTTCTCGTCCGGATGGTCCGGGGCGGTCCCGGCACGAAGACCGCGGTCACCGCTCTGGTGTTCGGGCTCCTGGTCGCGGCCCCCTGCCTGATCCCCAATCCGTATCTGCCGGCGCCGGTGCGGATGACCCACTTCGTCGAGTTGATCACCTCGATGCTCCTCTTCGGCGCGCTGGCTGGGTGGTTGCTCAACCGCCGTCTGGAACAACGCGGCCAGGCGCGTGAGGGGGGCGTGATGCGCGACAACGTCTCAGTCGCGGCCTAATATATCCGCTATGGGTTCCGATACTGCGTCCGCCTCGCTCCTCGGTCACGCTCTGCTGGCCCTGGTGTACCAGCAGCCGATGTCCGGTTACGA
>CAYSYY010000532.1:0-2979 GCA_964435265.1 uncultured Gemmatimonadota bacterium | reverse complement strand
CTCCATGGTACGAACGGTCTATGTCATCTCAGCAGGGGGTTTGTCGGACAGGCTCATAAATCGAGCTATTTCCCCAGAAAGACCGATGCCATTTCATGGAACGGGAAACCGTCCCACCTCCGTCATCTGTTCGTGCAGGGTCGCCACGGCGCGGGGGAGCTGGGCCGCCAGGTCGTCCCAGCCGCACTCGATCGAGAGCCGGCCGTCGTAACCGATCTCACTCAGGGCGCGGAAATACGGCACGAAGGAATCCCCGTCGGTGCCGGGGGGGGTACGGCGCGCCTTCTCGGCGATATGCAGGTGGACCAGCAGGTCGCCGGCCTCGACGATCGCCCCGGGCCCTTCCTCCTCGCGCAGCATGTGGAAGATGTCGGCCAGCAGGCGGATGTGCGGGTGGTTCACCGCCCGTACGATCGCGACCCCTTCTCCGACGGTGTTGATGAAGTTGCACTCGCTGCTCTGCAGCGGTTCGATGGCCACCGTGATCCCGGAACGGGCGGCCAGCAGCCCCATCCGGTCGAGCAGGGCCAGGAACTGTTCCTTCGCCGCATCCCGGTCGAAACCCTCCGGGATCGAGCGCGACCCGCTCGAGCCGAAGACGATCGTTCTCACCCCGACCTCGGCCGCTCGCTCGAAGGCGGTGGCCGCGAAGGCCAGCACGCCGTCATGGTCGGCCTCGGGGCCGGTGCTCTTGAGCGAACCGGGCAGGAAGCCGTTGCAGGCCCGCACCGGCAGGCCGCAGGCCAGCGCCTCCGCCCGGCGGGGTGCGAATTCGCCGGCCGGCTGATCGGGTATGAGCAGCCGGCGCACCCCTTCCTCGATATAGGCGCAGCCGGCGTCCTTGAGCACTGCGGCGTTCTGGACCGAAGTGCAGACGCCGATGGGAAGCTGGAAGCGATCCTGGAGGCGGGCGATCCAATCCCGTACCGAAACCGCCGGCAGCAGGGCGGAGGCCGCCGCGGCCCCTCCGGTCCGGGTCAGGAAGGCGCGGCGGGTGAGGGCCGGAGTCATGATCCGCTCTCCCGGCTGAAGGTGAGCAGGGCGTGGCGCAGGGCGAAGGGGTCCTCCCCGTCGAGGCCGCGCAGGCGGTTCGTGACCGCCCGGTAGAGCCGCTTCTGCAGGGCGCGGATCTCCCGCGTCTCCTCGTGGGGCCGGCAGCGCCGGGCGGTATCGTACTGCAGGAGCGGTTCGGCCACTTCGGCCAGGGAAACGGGTTCGTCCGATTCCTTGTGCCAGACCCAGGCGGCGTGTATGGCCGCCCCGAGAGCCGCACCCTCGCCCTCGACCGGTACCGTCTCGGCGTTGAAGAACTCTGCGATGGCACAGCCCCAGGCCTTCGAACGGGTCAGACCGCCGGTGAGGTGGATCTGGCGGGGTTCCACGGGCATCCGGGAGAAACCCGCCCAGAGGTTGAGGACGTGGCCGTCGAGGACGGCCCGGCAGAGGTTCGGAGCGGTGAAGTCACCGGGGCTGAAACCGAAACAGAACGGCGCGGCCAGGGGCAGATCGGGAGTGCGCTCCCCTTCGTACCAAGGCACCAGGATGCGTCCGGCGTTGGCCGGATCGGCGCCCGCCGCGAGGGCGTCGAAAGCCTCGTGGTCGAGATCGAACTCGCGCCGCACCGCAGCGTAGCCGTTGGCCATGTTGGAGACGCAGAGCAGGGAGAGCCAGTGGCCGGTGGCGTCGCAGAAGGCGGCGATCTCGCCGGTCGGATCGATGAAGGGTTCCTCCATGAAGGTGTAGGCGGTCCCGCTCGTACCCAGGCTCACCGTGACGATGCCCGGTGAGAAGTTCCCGGTCCCGATCGCCCCGTACATGTTATCCCCGCTCCCGGCGTCGATCCGGCACTCCCGTGAGAGGCCGAAGCGTTCGGCCAGAACGGGGGAGAGGGTGCCGATGGTCTCATCGGAGGGGCGCACCGGCGGGAGCTTGCCCCGCAGTTCGGGACCGATCGCCGCCAGGACCATCCCGGAGAACTCCCTGCGCCCGGGGTGCCAGAGGGCGGTTCCGGAGGTGTCCCCCGGCTCCATGACGCGCACCCCCCCGTCGGGTCCGCCGGTCAGGTACCAGTTGATGTAGTTGTGCACCAGGAAAAGGGTGGTGGCCCGTTCGTAATTCTCCGGTTCGTGCCGCTTGAGGTGGAGGATCTTCGGGGCGGTGTAGCCGGTGCGCTGGGAGTTGCCCACCTCCTCTATCATCGCGTCATTACCGCCCACGGCGGCGGTCAGGAGCTCGCACTCCTCCCGGGTGGAGAAATCGTTCCACAGTTTGGCGGTGGGGCGGGCCAGCTCGCCGGCGGCGTCGAGGGCCACCAGCCCGTGCTGCTGTCCCGAGACGGCGATGGCGCGGATGCGCTCCCCCCGGATCCCGCTCTGAGCCAGCCGTCCCAGAAGGGTATCGACCGCCTCGAGCCACATCCGCGGATCGGACTCCGAGATCCCGTTGCCGAGTCCGGGGATTGTTCCATCACAGGTGCCGTAGTGCGGCAGGTCGGTGTCGTAGTTCACGGTATCGACGAACACGACTGCACCGGCCCCGGCATCGATCACGACCAGTTTGGTACTCTGGGTCGAGACATCCAGTCCTGCGAAGAGTCCGTCCATGACTGCCTCGTCCTGTCCGTGCCGCCACCATCCCGATTCAAGACTACCAGCGGGCTCGGACAGTCGGATTCGAACGACCGGGGATATTCTCGCGATTTTCTCTGCAACAGTTCCGCGGTTGCTCCGTGTTACTATATGTGACGGAAATCACAGATAATACGAACGACAGCACCGAAGTCGTCGGAAAGACGGACGGAGAAGATATGAAGAACCGGGAACCTTTCGCAGGGCTCCCCCGGCGGGAGCGGCAGATCCTGGAGATCATCTACAAGCTGGGTCGGGCCACCGCGGTCGAGGTGGAGGACATGCTCCCCGACGCGCCCTCGAACGCGACCGTGCGCACCCTGCTGGGCAAACTGGAGAAACGGGGCGTGCT
>CAYSYY010000531.1:0-2988 GCA_964435265.1 uncultured Gemmatimonadota bacterium | reverse complement strand
GGGTGGAGGGTGAGATGGAGCGGTTTACGGTGGCGCTGCAGATGCGCGGCTGCACGGTCGCGCCCAACGGCAAGCACCTGCTCGATGTCACCATACCGGCCGGCGCCGACACCGACCTCATCCTGGAGGCGGTGCGGGAATCCGGGGTACAGCTCCGGCGGCTGGTGACAAGTGTCCAGACCCTCGAAGACGTATTTCTGAAGCTGATAGGGGAGGATGCCCGTGCCGATCTATGAGGAGACCTATCGCTCCTGGCACGGGCGGCTCGAATCCCGCCCGCGTACCTGGTGGATCATCTCCCGCACCGGCGCCCGGCTGCTCTGGAAGCGGTCGATGATCCTGCTTCTGCTCCTGGCCGCGCTTCCCTTCCTGGTGCGGGTGGGGCAGATTTATGCAGCGACCCGGCTGGCCGAGTACCCGCAGCTCGCCGACCTGGTGCGGGATCTGCAGATCGATGAAGCGTTCTTCGCCGGATTCGTCCGCGGACAGACGTTCCTCCTGGTCCTCATGATGGTGCTCTCCGGGGCCGGCCTCATCGCCAACGACCGCCGCTTCCGGGCGCTTCAGATCTATTTCTCCAAACCGGTGGGATTCTGGGACTACGTGCTGGGCAAGTTCCTCACCATCGGGTACTACGGCGGTCTCATCACCCTGGCGCCGGGTCTGCTGCTCTTCGTGCTGCATCTGCTGCTGACCCGTGACAGCGGTTTCACCGCCGATTTCTGGTGGATCCCGTTCGCCGTGACGGGACAGAGTCTGCTCATGCTCCTGACTCTGGGCGGTATCATCATCGCCCTTTCGGCTGCTCTCAAGGGGCCCCGCCAGGCCGGCATCCTTTTCTTCGCCTTGATCTTCATCACCGACCTCTTCCGGGAGATCCTGGCCCGCATCCCCGAAGTGGGACTGATCTCGCCGACGGCCGTGCTGCGTCAGACCAACGCTCTGCTCTTCGGAATGGAGGCACCCTTCGAGTACTCTCCCTGGCTCGGCCTGGCCGTCGTGGGCGTCATCACCGCCCTTTCGATCCTGGTCCTCTGGCTCCGGGTCCGTCCCACCGAGGTGGTGACATGACCATCCAGGCCCGGAACCTGTCGAAGTGGTACGGCCAGGTGATCGGGGTGAACGACCTCACCTTCACGATCCGGCCGGGCGTGACCGGCTTCCTGGGGCCGAACGGAGCGGGGAAGACCACGCTCCTGCGTCTGCTCACCGGTCAGCTCAAGCCCTCGCAGGGCAGCGTGATCCTGAACGAAGGCAGGGTCTGGAACAATCCGTCGATCATGCAGGAGGTAGGCTACTGCCCCGAGGCCGATGCCTTCTGGGGGTATCTGACCGGTCGTGAGTTCGTTCTGAGCCTGCTGCGCATCCACGGTCTGGAACCGGCCGAGGCCGCAGCCCGGGCCGATCACGCCATAGCGGACATGGATATGCAGGAAGCGGGGGAGAAGAAGATCGCCGGCTACAGCAAGGGCATGCGCCAGCGCATCAAGATGGCCCAGGCGATCGCCCACGATCCCGCGGTGCTCTTCCTCGACGAGCCGCTCAACGGCATGGATCCGCTGGGACGACGCTCGACGATCGATCTGGTCAAGCAGCTCGGGGAAGCGGGGAAGACGGTCGTCGTCTCGAGTCACATCCTGCACGAAGTGGAGGAGATGACCGATTCGATCGTCCTGATCAACCACGGCCGACTGCTGGCCGAGGGGAACATCTACGAGATCCGCCGGCTCATCGACACCCACCCGCTGCAGGTCACGATCCGGTGCGACAGCGTGAACATTCTCACCGCCCTGCTCATGGAATACGACGACGTCCTGAGCGTGAACTTCGACCGGGAGCGGAACCAGCTCACGGTCGAGACCAACCGCCCCGACGACTTCCACCAGCGGCTCCCGGAGCTGGCGCTCGAGCACGGGATCAGGATCCACGCGCTCTTCTCGCCCGATGAGAACCTCGAGGCCGTCTTCGGGTACCTGGTGAGGTAGGGACATGCGGTATCTGACGACATTCTTCCTGCGGACCGGGATCCACAGCCGCCGCACGTACTGGATGGCGGCGCTGGGGCTGCTGCCGGTGGGATGCGCCATGCTCCTCTGGCTCCTCAGGCCCATGCTGGAACGCGAGGGAGTCGCTCTCTGGGGGCTCTACCCCCAGCTCGGCCAGCTCCTCTTCCTGGATCTTCTGCTCCCCCTGGTGGCGGTCTTCATCGGTACGGCGGTCATCGCGGATGAAGTGGAGGATCGCACCCTCCCGTATCTGCTGGTACGGCCGGTACCACGCGCCTCGATCGTGCTGGCGAAGATGCTGGCGGGATTCATCACCCTAGGTGTGATCCTCGTCATTGCTCTCTCTCTGACCTGGCTGGTACTGGTCGCCGACGAAGGTTCGGGCGGGTGGGGGAACAACTTCTCGATCCTGTTCGCGGGGCAAGTGGTAGTGCTGCTGGGGCTGCTGGTTTACCTGCCGTTCTTTACGGTACTGGGGGGATTACTCAAGCGTCCCGTGCTGGCCGGGCTCCTCTTCATTTTCGGTTGGGAGAGGCTCGTCTCGGCTCTGCCCGGGAACATCCGTTTCCTCTCGATCGCCCACTACCTGAATGTGCTGTACCCATCGGTCGAACAAACGGGGGGTCAGGATATCCGGACCGCCATCTTCGGAGCCATGCTGCAGCAGCGGGAAATCTCCGACCTCGGGACACTCCTGATCCTGCTCGGTATTGCGGCGGTCTTCACCGTGCTGGCCGCACTACTGCCAGGGTGGAAGGAATACCGTTTGGACCAGGGGGAATAGCAGACACCCCCGGATCCCGATCGGAGGCGGATGGGGAACGGGGGATGACTACCCGCTTCAGGCAGCCATCCCCCGATGCGAGGTGCTGCTACTTCTTCTTCGCCGCGGCTTTCTTGGCCGGCGCCTTCTTCGCGACCGCCTTCTTCTTGGCCGGCGCCTTCTTCGCGACCGCCTTCTTCTTGGCCGGCGCCTTCTTCG